>NZ_LZMJ01000081.1:0-67208 GCF_001665495.1 Rhodococcus sp. 852002-51564_SCH6189132-a | reverse complement strand
GTTGTGCGCCATCAGGGACTCGAACCCCGAACCCGCTGATTAAGAGTCAGCTGCTCTGCCAATTGAGCTAATGGCGCGTGGCGATGTGTCTCCCGGTCGTCGCCGGGCGACGCGGAGGACGGTGTCACCGCCAGAACGAAGGCCGGACACTGGGTGTCCGGCCTTCGTGTTGTGCGCCATCAGGGACTCGAACCCCGAACCCGCTGATTAAGAGTCAGCTGCTCTGCCAATTGAGCTAATGGCGCTTGACGATGTGTTCCCGGGATGTCGTCCCAGCAACGAGAAGAACATTACACACCGTCGCGCGACGCGCCAAATCGGCTGGTCAGAATGTTTCTGTAAGGTTGTGGGGGTAACGGATCGGACGGTCGGAGCGATTGTCATTCGAACGTTACCGACGTACGGGGGAGTCGCGTCGGGTCGGCCGCAAGAGAAGCTGGCATCATCGTGTTCGGTGTTGTGACGTGCGTTTTCGGTGCCTTGGGGGAGGCGGGATCGGAGTATGGAAGTGACGGAGTCGAGTGCGGGGAACCCCCGGGGTCGTCGGGTACGGGGAATCCTCGGAGTGGTCGTCGTCGGCGTTGTTGCGTTCGTCACGGGATGCGCCGGCGGTTCGGGAACGGGCGCCGAAGAAGTGCCCATCGATTCCAATCCCGTGGCGGCGCTGATCAAGCCGACGGTGTCGTCGAGTGTCGCCGACGGATCGGTCGGCTTCTCGCCGATCGACCCGGTGACGGTCTCGGTGGTCAACGGCAAGCTCGACTCGGTGACCCTGCTCAACCCTGCAGGGGAGCCGGTGCAGGGCGAACTCGCCGACGACGGACTCACCTGGGTTAACACCGCACCGCTCGGCTACAACCGCTCCTACACGCTCGAGACCGTCGCGTACGGACTCGGCGGCGCGACCACGTCGACGGCGGCCTTCACCACCTCGTCGCCGGCCAATCTCACCCAGCCCTACGTGTTGCCCGGTGAGGGTTCGATCGTGGGTATCGGCCAGCCGATCGCCGTGCAGTTCGACGAGAACATCCCGGATCGGCTCGCGGCCGAGGCGGCCATCACCGTCACCACGAACCCGCCCGTCGAGGGCGCCTTCTACTGGGTCAACAACCGCGAGGTGCGGTGGCGGCCGGAGAACTACTGGGTGCCCGGCACCGCCATCACCGTCGATGTGAACGTCTACGGCAAGGATCTCGGCGACGGCCTCTTCGGTCAGTCCGACGTCCACTCGTCCTTCACCATCGGCGATGCGGTGGTCATCACGGCGGACGACGCGACCAAGCAGGTCACTGTCACGCGCAACGGCGTCGACGTCATCGCGATGCCGACCTCCTTCGGCAAGGACTCCACGCCCACGCCCAACGGCGTCTACATCATCGGCGACCGGTTCGAGTCCATGATCATGGACTCGTCCACCTACGGCGTCCCCTCCGACTCGGCGCAGGGTTACCGCACGCCGGTCGAGTGGGCGACGCGGATGTCCTACAGCGGCATCTTCTTCCACTCCGCCCCGTGGTCGCTCGGCGACCAGGGTGTGCGCAACGTCAGTCACGGCTGCCTGAACCTCAGCCCCGCCAACGCCAAGTGGATCTTCGACAACACCAAGCGCGGCGACATCGTCGTGGTCCGCAACACCGTGGGCGGCACTCTCCCCGGAACGGACGGACTCGGTGACTGGAACATCCCGTGGTCGACATGGAAAGCCGGCAACGCTGCGGCGTGACGGGTGAAGGGGGATCGATGGCCGTTCGGGGGAGATGGTGGAGCGCTGCCTTCTGCGGTGCCGTGCTGCTCGCGGCGCTGACACCGGCAGGGGCGGCGGCCTCGCCGGTCGCGTCGTCGACCGCTCCGGCACCGGGTTCGGTGGTCTCGCAACAGCCGCTGCCCGACGAACTGTCGGTGCCCGGTGCCGCGACGGCCATCAAGCTCGAGTACGCCACCGAGTGGCGGTCGGGGGAGCCGACCGTCGCCACGGGCGCGTTGTTCCTGCCCGGGGGGGATGCCCCCGAGGGTGGCTGGCCCGTCATCGCGTGGGCACACGGCACGACCGGTGTGGGCGACGACTGCGCGCTCACGACCCGCACGCCGCGTTCCGATCTCGAGCGGACCTATCTGCAGCACTGGCTCGATTCCGGGTACGCGGTCGTCTCGGCCGACTTCCCGGGTCTGGGCTCCGAGGGTCTCCACCGTTATCTCGACGGCCCCAGCGCCGCGAACAGCATCGTCGACATCGTCCGGACCGCCCGCGACGGTGGGGCGCCGCTGTCGGAGCGCTGGATCGTGATGGGGCAGTCGCAGGGAGGACACGCGGCGCTGCACACCGCTGCGATCGCGACCTCCCGCGCTCCCGAACTCGACTTCCGCGGAACGGTCGCGACGGGTGCTCCGGCGAACCTCGAACGGGCCTTCACGATCGGCGTCCCGGGCTTCCCCGATCCTGGACTGTGGGGCCTCGTCAGCTTCAGCGGGTACATCTTCGCTGGGCTGCGCGACGCCTACCCCGAGGCCGACGTCGAGGGCTACCTGACCCCGATCGGCCGTGAGGTCGTCGATCGCGCCGAAGAGCTCTGCTACGACGATCTCGAGGAGTCGGTGCGCGACATCCAGGTCGGGGATCTGCTCGCGCGCCCGCTGGCCGAGGGTCCGATGCCGTCGCTGCTGGCCGATTATCTCGCCGCCCCGGTGGACGGCTACGACCGGCCGGTCTTCCTCGCGCACGGCATCCACGACGTGATGGTCCCGTTGCCGCTGTCCGCGGCGCTCGCCGCCGATATGAAGGTCGCAGGGGCGGACGTCGACTACCGCGTCTATATGGCCGGGCACTACACGACGGTGGAGCGCTCCCGGGCCGACGTCGACGCTTTCGTGACGCGCTCGTTCGAATAGACCGGCCTGCGCGTGAGGAACCGCTGTGCGTGAGGATTCTTCCGGGAACGAGAAAACCCCCGATCGGAAATCCGATCGGGGGTTCTCTTCGGGGTGAGTGACGGGACTCGAACCCGCGACAGCCAGGATCACAACCTGGTGCTCTACCAACTGAACTACACTCACCATTGCATTCGCCGGCAACCTTTCGGTGGCTTGCGCCTGCGGTACAGATACTAGCCTGACGAAGACGAAAAAGACGAATCGGCTGGTCAGGCCGGTCCCAGGTCCTTCACGACGGCTGCAAGATCGGCCGGAGTGGGGCCGGGAGGCGCCACGAAGGCCGTGCGCCGGTAGTAGCGCAGTTCGCGGATCGACTCCTTGATGTCCGCTAGTGCCCGGTGCGACAGGCCCTTCTCCGGCTGACCGAAGTAGATGCGCGGATACCAGCGCCGGCACAGCTCCTTGATCGAGCTGACGTCCACCATGCGGTAGTGCAGGTAGTTGTCGAGCTCGGGCATGTCGCGGGTGATGAACGCGCGGTCGGTCGCGATGGAGTTGCCGGCCAGCGGCGCCGTGCCCGCCTCGGTGACGTGCTCCCGGATGTACGCGAGGACCTGCTTCTCCGCTTCGGCGAGGCTGACCGTCGAGCGGCGCACCTCTTCGGTGAGGCCGGACCGCTCGTGCATCTGCTGCACGACTTCCGGCATGTCGGCGAGGGCGTCGTCATCGGCGTGGATCACGATGTCCACGCCCTCGCCGAGCACGTTGAGATCACTGTCGGTGACCAGAGCCGCGATCTCGATCAGTTTGTCGCTGCCGAGACGCAGCCCCGTCATCTCACAGTCGATCCATACCAGTTTGTCCTGCACGACAGACAGACTATCCACCGACGCCGCACCCATGAGGCGCGGCGTCGACGGTCCGGTAGGAAACGGGCACCTTCACGCCTTCACGGAGGTCGTGCGCGGCGCCGCCGGACGGGTGGAACGACGTGCCGCCGGGGTGTACTGCCGGTCGAGGGTCCGGCCCACTGTGCTCACTTCCGGGGCGGTGAAGTCGTGCCGAAGGAAGGACTCGGGGGAGTCGTCGAGGATCTCCATCCACGGTGCCGGCAGCGGCGGAGCGACGGTGCCGGTGAGCGTCGAGGGGTAGCTGTTGTTGCGGTAGCCCATGATGTCGCGCTTCTTGTCCTGTTTCCACTGCTTGAACACCTCCCCCTGGCGTTCGACGTGGAACTCGGGGTAGTCGGTGCGGTCGACGAGATCGCGGATGTACGCGGCCTGGAAGTCGATTTCCTCCACCGGCGACGACAGCTTCTCCTCGCGTGCCCGCCAGTGGTCGATGTCCTGCTCGCGGGTGTCGAAGTCGGGCAGGTCGACGCGGCCGAGCATGAAGTCGCGTGCGTACCAGGCTTGGGCGTCGAACATGTTGAACGTGAAGTACTGGTCCTGTGCGCCGAGGTACATCAGCTTCGGGTTGCGCTGGAAGAAGATGCCCTTGTAGATGTCGCGCGGGTAGAGCCGGTTGTCGGTGCGCAGTGCGAGTTCGTCGGGCAGGAACGGGTAGTGGTGTTTGTACCCCGTGCACAGCACGATGGCGTCGACCACGCGGGTGCTGCCGTCACGGAAGTGGGCGACCTTGCCGTCGACATGGGTGAGCAACGGCACCTCGGAGAACTGCTCGGGCCAGTGGTGACCCATCGGTGCGCTGCGGTAGCTGAAGGTGACCTGTTCGGCGCCGTACTTGATGCATTGCGTTCCGATGTCCTCGGCCGAGTAGCTGCTGCCGACGAGCAGCAGTCGCTTGCCGGTGAACTCGCGGGCGTCGCGGAAGTCGTGGGCGTGCAGCACACGTCCCGGGAACCGGTCGAGACCGTCGAAGTGGGGGACCTGCGGGGTGGAGAAGTGTCCGGTGGCGACGACGACGTGGTCGAACTCGTCGGACTCCAGCGCGCCCCGGTCGTGGTTCATCACCGTCACGGTGAATTTCTGCGTCTCGTCGGACCACTCGACCCACCGCACCGCAGTGTTGAACCGGATGTACTTGCGCACGTCGCTCTTCTCGACGCGACCCATGATGTAGTCGAGCAGGACGGCGCGCGGCGGGTACGACGGGATGGGGCGTCCGAAGTGCTCCTCGAAGGAGTAGTCGGCGAATTCGAGGCATTCCTTCGGGCCGTTGGACCACAGGTAGCGGTACATGCTCCCGTGGACGGGCTCACCGTGCTCGTCGAGTCCCGTGCGCCAGGTGTAGTTCCACATTCCTCCCCAATCGGGCTGCTTCTCGTAGCAGACGATGTCGGGGATCTGCTCCAGACCGGCCTTTCGGGCTGCTTCGAAAGCACGCAGCTGTGCGAGTCCGCTGGGACCTGCTCCGAGAATGGCGATCTTGGGCGTCAATGTGTTTCTCCTGTGTTCGTGGAATATGTCGCGTAGTTCGTTGCTAGCACACGTCGTTGTTTTTGCGAACGATCCTCACGTCGTCGACGGAACGGATTCTCGTAGAGAAAGTGCAGGTCAACGCGGTGTACCAGCCGGGAAGCCGTGCCGCTGCGGTTGTGATCGGAATCACTGTAATGCGACAATTCCGGCATCCGATAAGAATGGTTCTTCCGTGGGTTCGACGGCCCGGTACCGTCGCAGTGGGCGAGGTCGAGGCCGGAGGGGGCGAGCATGACCGACAAGCCGGAGATCACCGCCGCGACCATCGCGGCCGGGTACGAGGTGATCGGCGAGGCGCTGGAACTGGGCACCGTCGTGCTCGACGGCGTCGCCGATCCCGACGCGCCGGTGCGCATCCCGCTCGCCACTCTGAATCGTCACGCGCTGGTCGCCGGTGCGACCGGCACGGGCAAGACCAAGACGCTGCAGGTCATGGCCGAACAACTGTCGGCGGCGGGGGTGCCGGTGGTGATGGCCGACGTGAAGTCCGATCTGTCGGGCCTGTCGGCCGCCGGCGAGCCCGACGATGCGGTGCTCAACCGCGCGGGCGACACCGGCGACGAGGACTGGACGCCCACGGGGCACCCTGTGGCCTTCTACTCGCTCGGTACCGACGGGGTCGGTATCCCCGTCCGCGCCACCGTCACCTCGTTCGGGCCGATCCTGCTCTCGAAGGTGCTGGGGCTCAACGCCATTCAGGAGTCCACTCTCGGGTTGATCTTCCACTGGGCCGACCGCAACGGCCTGCCGCTGCTCGATCTCGCCGACCTGCGGCAGGTGATCCGCCACCTGACAAGCGACGAAGGGCGCGGTGCACTCGACGATCTCGGTGCCGTGTCGCCCGCGACCGCCGGCGTCATCCTCCGCGCGGTCGTCAACCTCGAGAACGCGGGTGGGGACGGATTCTTCGGCGAACCCGAACTGGAGGTCGAGGACCTGCTGCGGGTGATCGACGGTCAGGGCACGATCAACCTGTTCGAGTTCGGCGACGAGGCCACTCGACCCGCGCTGTTCTCGACATTCCTGATGTGGTTGCTCGCCGACCTGTTCCAGTCGCTACCGGAGGTCGGCGACGTCGACACACCGCGGCTCGTGTTCTTCTTCGACGAGGCGCATCTGCTCTTCACCGATGCGTCGAAGGCGTTCCTGCAGCAGATCGAACAGACCGTGAAGCTCATCCGGTCCAAGGGCGTCGGTGTGGTCTTCTGTACGCAGTCGCCCACCGATATCTCCCGGAGCGTGCTCTCACAACTGGGAGCGCGGATCCAGCACGCGTTGCGCGCCTTCACCCCCGAGGACGAGGCCGCGCTCGCGAAGGTGGTGCGTACCTTCCCGAAGACCGACGCCTACGATCTCGCCGACGCTCTGACCGGTCTGGCGACCGGGGAGGCGATCGTGACGGTCCTGTCCGAACTGGGCACGCCCACGCCCGTCGCCTGGACGCGTCTGCGACCGCCGCGCTCGCTGATGGGCACAGTGGGGGAGAGCGCGATGCGTGCGTCGGCGCAAGCGAACCCGCTCTACGGGAAGTACGGCCGCACCATCGACCGGGAATCGGCCTACGAGAAGCTCACCGCATCGGTGGTCGGGGCCACCGACATCGAACCGATCCCGGACATGCCGTCGCAGGCGCCGGACGATGCCGGGGCGTCGGTCGTGGAGCAGGTGCTCGGCAGCGCAGCCGTGCGCAGCTTCATCCGCTCGGCGGCGTCCGCAGCCGGCCGCGAGATCGGCCGGAGCCTATTCGGCACAGGACGCCGCCGAAGGCGGTGAAGGAACGATTCGTTGGGCGGTGGCCCGTCAGCTGCCGCCGAGCTTCTTGTAGAACGCGCCGGCGATCGGGGCCGAGATGGACCGCGGCGAGAACTGACCGGCAGCCGACATGGCCTTGCTGATCACACCGGGCACGATGCGCATCCGGTTCGCGGCGAGCGCGTCGAGCGACACCTTCGCGGTGTGTTCGCTCGAGATCCACAGGAAGTCCGGGACCAGCTTGTCGACGATCGACGCCTCGGCCGGGTCGGGTTCCTCGGTGCGCACCGGGCCGGGGGCGAGCAGCGTGACATGCACGCCGGTGCCCTTGAGCTCACCGCGCAGGGACTCGGAGAAGGTGTTGACGAACGCCTTCGTCGCGGCGTAGGTGGCGTTGTTCGGGATCGGCATGTTGCCTGCGGCCGAACCCACCATGAGGATCGCGCCGGAGTTCCGCTCGACCATCTGCGGCAGCACCGCGAGGGTGAGGTCGTGGACGGCGACGGCGTTGAGCTCGACCTGTGCCCGCTCGTAGGCCGCGTCGAGCTCGGCGACCGCGCCGAAGGTGGCGATACCGGCGTTGTTGCACAGGATGCTGATGCGCCTACGTCCGAGTTCGTCGGCGAGTGGTGTCCGTGCGTCGCGGTCCGACAGATCGCAGGCGCGCACCTCGACGGTCACGCCGTGCTTCGCGCGCAGGGTCTCGGCGAGGACCTCCATCACCTCTCCGCGACGGGCGACCAGGATCAGCGAATGGCCGCGGGTGGCGAGTTCGGTTGCGAGGGCCTCGCCGATGCCGGAGGACGCTCCGGTGACGACGGCACGGGCATCGGGATGGGGATTCGGCAGAGTCACAGTGGGTCAGCGTAGCGGCAGGCTCGGGAGCGGCGACCGGGCCCGCCCCGGCCATAGGGCCGAGTCGTTCGGTGCCGCGCGACGGAGTCGTTCCATGCCACCGCAGCTCCGGAAGCCTAGGCTCCGGGGCATGAATGCGTTCACGGACACGGCGAGCGGGGCCGGGGAGGCCACGACACGTCGGCAGGTCGTCTCGTGGGGTCTGTGGGACTGGGGTTCCGCGGCGTTCAACGCCGTGATCCTGACGTTCGTATTCTCCGTCTATCTCACCGACGCGGTCGGCGACGACCTGCCGGGTGGGATCTCGGCGAGCACCTGGCTCGGATGGTCGCTCGGCATCGCCGGGTTCGTCATCGCCGTGACCGCGCCGGTGTCGGGCCAGCGGTACGACGCAGTCGGGCGACGGAAATGGTCGCTGGGCATCCTCACCGGGGTCACCGTCGCGGCGATGGCGGCGATGTACTTCGTGCGCGACGACTACCACTATCTGTGGCTCGGGCTGGTCCTGCTCGGCGTGGCATCCGTGATGGCCGAGCTCGCGCAGGTCCCGTACAACTCGATGCTGCGCCAGGTGTCGACGCCGGACGACATCGGACGGGTGTCGGGCTTCGGTTGGGCGATGGGCTATTTCGGTGGCATCGTGCTCCTGCTGTTGTGCTACACCGGGTTCATCGCCGGCGACGGCGACACCCGCGGTTTCCTCGGTGTGCCCACCGAGGGCGGCACCAACATCCGGCTCGTCGCGCTGTTCGCGGCCGTATGGTTCGCGGTGTTCGCTGTGCCCGTGCTGCTCGCCGTCCCGGAGAAGCCGGTCGCGCGTGGCGACGTCGCCCGCCGCGCCGGTTTCGTCGAGTCCTACCGCGTGCTGTGGCGCGACCTGACGGAGTTGTGGCGGGCGGATCGTCGCACCATCTGGTACCTCGGGGCGTCGGCGTTGTTCCGGGACGGTCTCGCCGGCGTCTTCACCTTCGGGGCGGTCCTCGCCGTCACGGTCTACGGGATCGGAGCGGGCGACGTGCTGATCTTCGGTGTCGCCGCGAACGTCGTCTCCGCGGTGGGCGCACTGGTGGCCGGACGCGTCGACGACCGGGTCGGGCCCAAGGCGGTCATCGTGGGCTCGCTGGTCGCGATGATCGCGACCAGCATCGTCCTGCTCGTGGTGTCGGGTCCGACGATGTTCTGGATCTTCGGTCTGGTGCTGTGTCTGTTCGTCGGTCCGGCCCAGTCGTCGGCGCGGACCTTCCTGGCGCGCCTGACCCCGCCGGGACGGGAGGGGCAGATGTTCGGTCTCTACGCGACGATGGGACGTGCGGTGTCGTTTCTGGCACCGACGCTGTTCGGGTTCTTCGTGTGGTGGTTCGGCACCGACCGAGCGGGGATCGTGGGGTTGCTGATCGTGCTCGGCGCGGGCCTGGTGTCGTTGCTCGCCGTGCGGGCTCCCGAGACGCCGGAGCAGGCGTGAACCGGCTCAGTCGGTGATCGTGGCGAGCACTTGGTCGGCGGCGTTGCGGTGCCCGGCCGCGTTCGGATGCAGCGGGATCGATCCGGCGGCCGGCTGCAGGCCGGCCATCCACCGGGTCTCCGGATCGGCGCACACGTCGTGGTCGCGGCTCGAATCGCGCAGATCGACGTAGTCCACGTCGGCGGCCTCGGCCTGCTCGCGCATGACGGTGTTCAACCGGTCGATCTTCTCCTGCAGGTAGGTCGCGTCGTCGGGCCAGATCCGCTGCTCGGGGAAGCACCCGCCGTCGCGGATTCCGGTGGGATAGCCGACGAGCACGATGCGTGCCTCCGGGGAACGCCGGCGGATCTCGTCGATCACCGTGGTGTAGACGGGCGCGAAGGCGTCGATGGCGGCGTCGACACGGTCGGTGCCGTCCGGGGTGTTCGTGATCGCGCACGACGCGCCATCGGGTGGCGCCGAGAGATTGACGCATCCCAGCGCCAGCTGGACGAGACCGATGTCGTTGCCGCCGATACCCACAGTGACGAGTTCGGTGTCGGGGCGCAGCGCGTCGTACTGCGGTGGCACCGTCGCGCCGCGGAAGGTGGTCTGCGGCATCGCGAAGTCGAGTGAGGTGGCGGCGCCGCACGACGCGTCGACGAAGTCCTCGATACCGAGATCGGTCGCGACGAGGGTGGGGTAGTTGCTCGCCGACCGCCCGCACGGATCGCCGTCGGTCTGCGGCGGGATGCCGGGCCCGGAGGTGAACGAGTCTCCCAGGGCGACGTACGACGCGTAGTCCGCAGCCGGGGGCATGTCCTGCGTGTCGGCGCAGGCGACCGTGCCCACGGTCGTGAACGCGATTGCGGCGCAGGCGATGACCCCCGACCGTCGGAGAAGTCTCGGCATCGTCACAGTGGACCTCGCAATCCGGTGGGTGGATGTTTCCGAGGCTACAGGTGTGCCGGTGACCGGAGCGGGCGCCGAATGCCGACCGGTCGGGTCGATCGAATACCGAGCGTCCCGCTCATGCCTTGAAGTAGACGATCTGGTGCGAGGTCGCGAGCAGAACGCCGTCGCGACCCCACAGTTGTGCGCTCTGGTCGAAGAAGCCCTGTTCGAACCGATTCGCACGTGCGGTCGCGAGCACGGGGCTGTCGGATTGCGCGGCAACGGTCTCCGGGTCCGCGTGGAAGTAGACGGTCATCGAGACCGTGCCGGCCGGCAGCACCCGACCCAGACGCAGGAATGCCCGGGGGTAGAAGATGTCGCACATCGCGGTGAGCGAGGCGAAGTCGAGCGGGCGCGACGGGACGTCGCGGACCCACAGCGTCGACGTAGAGTCGGCGACCTCCGCGCTGCCCTCCTCGGGAACGACTCCTGCGGTGTACCGCATCTCGTAGTTGCGTGCCCACGCGATGAAGTCGGGCAGCGGTGTTGGCTCGAGCGAGTCGGGTGCCGGGGCGGCCGGCGCCTGCAGTTCGGTCGACGACCAGGTGGGGCGACGGAGACCGAAGACGGCCGTTGCGGTGGTGGCGACCTCGCCGCCCTGCGACAGTTCGATCGACCAGTGCTGGGTGGTCCGGTTCGTGCGCACCGGGCGCACCGCGATGTCGAACGGTCCGTCGGCGATGGGGCCGGCGTAGTTGATCGTCAGGGACAGCGGCATGCCGAGGACGTCCGGGTGTCGTTCGACCGCGCGGAGGAGAGTCGCGGCCGTGATACCGCCGAACGGGCCGACCATGTTCGCGTAGGCGGGGTGCGTGTGCCCTTCGGTGCGATCGTCCCGGACCTCGAACAGGTCGACGGCAGCGTCGAAGACGTGAGTGGTCACCGAGACGTCGGTCATGGCAGGGTCTCCTCGGAAGATGGTGTCGCGCAGGATCGGATCCGTACGACAACATACACAGAGTATGGGGGACCACCACCACTGCCGGAGGAACGGGTGATCGCTGCAGAACGGCGGGACGGACCGCGCGCGGCGATGATCGCCGGCGCGATCGCGCTGATGAGCGAACGAAGTGTCGCGGCCACGTCGTTCCGGGACGTGCTCGAGAACAGCGGGGCGCCGCGCGGCTCGATCTACCACCACTTTCCCGGCGGTAAGGCGCAACTCGTCGAAGAGACGACGGACCGGGCAACCACCCGGATCGAGCGGTCGCTGACGGCCGCCGGCGTCGGTGCAGAGCGTGCCGGTCGTTGGCGAGCCTGGTCATCGCCGCCCTGGAGGGCGCGCTGGTCGCGGCCCCGGCGCAACGCAGTCCGGCTCCGCTCGATGCGGTCGTCGCCGAACTCGAGGTGCTGCTCGCCCCGGTGGTGGGCTGACCGAAGCTGCAGCGGCCGGAAGCCACGGTCGGTGGACTCTCAGCCGTTCCGTCGCCGCGAGATTGCGTTCGCGATCTCGGCCGGCGCTTCCTCCGGAATCCAGTGCGAGACGTCGGGCAGGACCACGAAGTCGTACTCGGCGTCGACGAATTCGCCGCAGCGTTCGGCGCCGGCGCGGCCGATCGCGATGTCGGCGGTGCTCCAGATGTAGGTCGTCGGGACGCGGACCGGGGGAGTCGAATCGAGATCCCGCGTCATGGCGCGATACCAGTTCAGGGCGGCGGTGAGAGCGCCCGGCGCGGACAGGGCGGAGACGTAGTGGTCGACCGAGTCGTGGTCGACTGCGGAGGTGAACATCGCCCGCAGGCGCCGCGCGTCATCGGCGAGGAGCAGGGTCTCCGCCTTGCCTTCCTCGCGGAAGAGACCGATGTAGGAGGAGCGTTCGCGCTGGTCGGCGTCCTCCCGCAACGCCCAGCCGTAGGCGGCGAGGTGGGGGACCGAGACCGCGGTCAACGCCGAGACGCGATCGGGATTGTGGGCGGCGAAGTACCACGCCACAGCGGCGCCCCAGTCGTGTCCGACGAGGTGGACGCGATCGAGCCCGAACTCGTCGAGCAGGCCGAGGACATCACCGGCGAGCGCCGGCACCGCGTAGTGCTCGACGCCGTTCGGCCGGGCACCGGGGGAGTACCCGCGCTGGTCGGGGGCGATCACGCGGAAACCGCGCTCGACGAGCAGGCGCGCCACCGGCGTCCAGCTGCGTGATGTCTCGGGGAAGCCGTGCAGGAGCACGACGGGTGGGCCGTCCCTCGGACCCGCCACGCGCACGTCGAAGGTCAGGTCGTCGTAGGTGGCGGGTTCGGTCGATGCCATGGGAACCACGTTACGGAAGAGGAGTGTCTGCGACAGGATTTCCTGGCCACCTCGACGAACCGGCGTCGAGCCGACCCGTCACCGGTCGTTCGACGTCCGTCGCGGCCGCCACGCCGCCGCGCCCAGCAGGATCAGACGCATCTGTTTCTCCGCGCGCGTGACCACCTCCGATTCCTGCGCACTGCCGGGACGTTCGACGGCGAGCAGGTCGAGGACGAAATCGAGCATCGCGGTGACCAGCAGATCGGCGGCCATCTCGAGATCGTCGAACTCCCAGTCCTCGAGGCCCGGGGAGCGGCCCAGGTCGGCGGCGAGCTCGCTGGTCAGCAGGCGCAGTTCGACGGAGATCGCGGCGGCGACCTCGGGAACGCCGCCGTGGCGTTCGCGTGCCAGGAACCGGAAAGCCGCCTTGTGTGCCCGTACCTGTTGGACCAGCACGTCGAGCGATTGCCGCGCACCTGCCGGACCGGGCGTGCGACGCGCGTCGCGCAGCAGGCGCCGAAGTACCCGCATCGTGTCCGCCGCAAGGGTGACGCCGAGCTCGTCCATGGACGAGAAGTGCCGGTAGAACGCGGTGGGCACGATGCCCGCGTGACGGGCCACCTCCCTCAGACTCAGCCCGCCGAGTCCCCGGTCGGCGGACAGGTCGAGGGCGGCGTCGAGAAGCGCCTGACGTGTGCGTTCCTTGCGTTCGGCGCGTGTGGTCGGCGGAGGTGCGGAAGCGGTGGACACCCCCTGAGTCTAGGCATGACGTTCCCAGCGGTGTCCGTACATCTGTGTCAGCAGTCACATCGGGGTTGACAGGCGGGTGTGTCCGGCTGTCACACTGATTTCAGTGCACATTCGTTCACTGAGCACGCAGAGGTCTACCGAAAGGCGGACAGACATGATCGTGCGCGCCCGTCCGACGCCCGTCCGGCGCTCGGGTTCGTTGCGAAAATTGCTGGTAGAGGCACTCGGAGTGCTGTCCTACCCGCATCACCCGGACCGCTACCTGGAACTCGCCGACCCGCTTCTCGTCACGTCGGCGAACTATGCCCGGATTACAGATGTGGACCGAAGTGCCACCGACTCGCTCACGATCACGGTGCGCCCCGCGCAGCCGTGCCGACCCCTACCCGGGCAGTACGTGACCGTGTCGGTGCGTGTCGACGGTGTGCGGCATACGCGCTGCTACTCGCCGACGCTCGTCGAAGCGGAGTCGAAGCGCCGGCCCGACCTGCGGTTCACCATCGGCAGGCATCCCGAGGGTACCGTCTCACGCCACCTCCACGACCGAGCGCAGGTCGGAGACGTCATCGAACTCGGTTCTCCCGCAGGCGAGTTCGTGCTGCCGAGCCCACGCCCCCGACGTCTGCTGTTCGTCGCCGCGGGCTCCGGGCTGACTCCCGTGCTGTCGATGCTGTCCGGTCTCGTCGCCGAGGGGTACGACGGGTGCGCGGTGCTGCTCTACTACACCCGCACCCCCGGGCATGTTCCGCGCCGCGCCGAACTCGACGCTCTTGCCGACCGACCCAACATCGAGATCGTCCACGCGCACACCCGCTCCGACGACGGGCTGCTGCAGGGTCGGTTCGACCGCAGCCACCTCGCGGCCGTCGCACCCTGGTACGCCGGCACGCCCACCTTCGTGTGTGGTCCGGCGGAGATGGTCGCGGGCATCCGCGCGGTCTACGCCGAACAGGGAGCCGAGACGATGGTGAACACCGAGGAATTCGTCCTCGCACCACCGGTCGTGTCGACGGACGATGCCGGCGGCGAGATCTCCTTCGCCGAATCCGGCGTGGTTGCCCAGAACACCGGGTCGACGCTGCTCGAACAGGCCGAAGCGGCCGGTCTCACGCCCGAACACGGATGCCGCATGGGCATCTGCCACAGCTGCACCGCCGTCCGGCTGTCGGGGTGCACGCGCGACGTGCGTACCGGCGACGTCGATTCGGAACCGGGCCGCCGCATCCAGATCTGTGTCAGCGCCCCGGTCGGCGACGTCGCCGTCGAACTCTGAACCGGCCGTCCGGCGACACCACCGAAATCATTGGAGGACATCATGTTCGGATTGTCCCTACCCACCGTTCCCTTCCTGCCCTTCCTGTCCGACCGCAGCTCTTCGGTCGAGAACGAACCGCTCGTCCTCGACCACGACAGTGTCGAGGAGATCGGCCGCGAACTCGACGCACTGCGGGAGCAGACGCTCGCATCCCTCGGTGACGAGGACCGTGAGTATCTCTACCGGATCATCAGGGCGCAGCGCGGATTCGAGATCGCCGGTCGCGGTCTGCTCTTCGTCGGATTCCTCCCGCCCGCATGGGTCGCCGGTGTCGCGGCGCTGAGCGTGTCGAAGATCCTCGACAACATGGAGATCGGGCACAACGTCATGCACGGTCAATACGACTGGATGCGCGAGCCGTCGCTGAATTCCCGTGTCTTCGAATGGGACACGGTGTGCCCGTCGGACCAGTGGCGGCACTCGCACAACTACGTGCACCACACCTACACCAACATCCTCGGCCAGGACCGCGACATAGGATACGGGATCCTGCGCATGGACCCGGCCCAGAAGTGGCATCCCTACTATCTCGGCAACCCGGTCTACGCGACCGCCCTCATGCTGCTGTTCGAGTGGGGCGTGATGATGCACGACGCGGAGGTCGACCGGATCTTCGCCGGGAAACGCTCGTGGCGCGACGTGATCCCGATCGCGAAAGGCTGGTGGCGCAAGGCGCGCCGTCAGGTGATCAAGGACTACATCGCCTTCCCGCTGCTGAGCGGACCGATGTTCTTCCCGACGCTGCTCGGCAACGCGACCGCCAATCTGGTGCGCAACGTGTGGGCGTACTCGATCATCTTCTGCGGCCACTTCCCGTCCGGCGTGCAGTCCTTCACGGAGGAGGAGACCGCCGAGGAGACCCGTGGTGAGTGGTACGTCCGGCAGATGCTGGGCAGCGCGAACATCACCGGGTCGCCGTTGTTCCACATCATGTCGGGCAACCTGTCGCACCAGATCGAGCACCACCTGTTCCCCGACCTGCCGGCGCACCGCTATCCGGAGCTCGCGCCGAAGGTCAGGGAACTGTGCGAGAAGCACGGACTTCCGTACAACACCGGTGGCTTCACCGCCCAGGTGACGTCGGTGTGGAAGAAGATCTTCACGCTTGCTCTCCCTCCCGGCTGGTTCGCGCCCGAACCCGAGTCGCGGGTGATCATCGAACGTCACCGCTCCACCGATCGCCCGCTCGACGATGCGGGTACCCTCGCGGACGACACGATCGAGGGGGTCGAACATGGTGGGAAGATTCGAGCGTAACAAGGACACGATCCAGGAGGTCACCGAGTCGGCGGCCACCCACGTCGGCGCGATCGCGGGGATCATCACCGGAGCGGTCCGCGACGTCACCCGCGAGATCGGTGAGTTGATCACCGACGCGATCGAGATGCGCGAGGCCGCCCGCGCCGCGCGCGACGACGAGGAACGCGGAGAAGGGCCGGCGACGTCGGATCGTCGCTCGGCCCCTCCCGCGGAGTAGCGGATCGGAAGGGCGGATCGAGTTCCTACCGCGCGGGGACGCTCGAGGTGGTGCGGGGTGACGGACCCGGCCACCTCGTCGCGCACTGGAGCGCTCTGCACGCACTGTTCTGCGGGGCGACGGCCGAGGCGATCGGCCTCTACCTCCGTGCGGCCCGGGTGCATCGTGCGCACGGCCACCACGCCGCCCAGCTGACCTGCCTGTTCCAGCTGGCGATGGCGCAGACCTACGACGGACGACGCGACGACGCCCTGAAGGCGTGTGCTCGTGTCGTCGAGATGGCGGGCCAGCACGGCGAGCGGTGGAACAAGGCCTCTGCGCTGTGGCTCTCGGGGCTCGCCCATTTCCATCTCGGGCGCCTCGGCTCTGCAGTCGACGCGGCGAACGGTGCCCTGGAACGGATCCTCGACACGCTCGGCGTGCACTCCCGCACGCAGGTCGTCTCGTGGTTGCATGCCCACGGGGCGCCCGGAGCGTGACCGTGCGGGACGACGCTCCGGCTCAGGACCGGGCCGGGACCGATTCCCGGCGTGCCGCGGGCACCTTCGTGATCACCGTGAGCGCGACGGACACCAGCGCGATGATGCCGATGGTGGTGTAGGCGAGGGTGTACGCCTTGTCCTCGCCGAGCAGGGTCGACGCGATGATCGGCCCGATGATGCCGCCGATGCTCCATCCGATGAGCATCAGGCCGTAGATGGCTCCGGCGTTGCGCACGCCGAAGAAGTCGCCTGCGGTGGCGGGCATGGTGCCGAAAGCGCCGCCGTAGCAGAGGTAGATGATCGCGGCCAGGATCGAGAACAGCACCACGCCACTGGCGTGCGGCAGCACGATCAGGCACACGCCCTGCAGCACGAGCAGTGCGGTGAAGGTCTTCATCCGGCCGATACGGTCGGAGATCGCCGCCCAGACGATCCGGCCTGCGCCGTTGAAGATCGCGAGCGCACCCACGAGCGCCGCCGCGCCGGAGGCGCTGAAACCGGCGATGTCGGATGCGCTCGGCTTCGCCTGCGAGATCAGGGAGATGCCGGCGGTCACGCACAGGGTGAGGATGGCGGTCAGGAGGTACCACTGGGGCGTGCGCAAGGCCTCGCCCTGGGTGTACTCCTTGCCGCGGTCGCTCCCGCTGCCGTCGCTGCCGGTGGGTTCGAAGCCCGGCACGGTGTACCCCTCGGGCGGATTGCGGAAGAGGGCCGCACCGGCCAGCGACATCACGAGGTAGGCGATACCCAACGGCAGGAACGCACTCGTGGGATCGTCCGGATTCCGGTCGATGAGCCACTGCGCGACCGGCGAGGTGAGCACCGCGCCGAACCCGAAACCGCCCACAGCGAGTCCGGTGATGAGACCGGTCTTGTCGGGGAACCACTTCTGCAGCATGGCGATCGGGACGATGTACGCGAAGCCCAGCCCGAAACCGCTGATGATGCCGTACCCGAGGATGAGCAGCCAGTAGTCCTCGGCTCCGTCGGTGAACGAGGCGAGCAGGATGCCGAGCGCATAGATGATGCCGCCGATCAACGCGACGACTCGGGGACCTTTCAGATCCTGCAGTCGGCCACCGAGATAGGTGCCGATGAAGATCATGCCGATGGTCACGGTGAACGGCAGTGAGGCCCGGACCGTGCTCAGTTGCCAGGAGTCGGCGCTCTCGAGGGCTCCGCCGAAGACCGACCACGCGTAGACCGCGCCGATCGAGAACTGCAGCAACAGACCCCCGGCCACGAGGAGCCAGCGGAAGCTGCCCGGAGGCTGAGCCGTCGCGGCGTCGCCGTGTGGTTCGCGCGTAGGCTTGCCGGAGTCCATGCGTTCTCCTTCGTCCTGCCCGCGAGCCGGATCTCAGCTGCGGTAACGAACGGGTTCCCCGCGATCGACTCGTTCACGCTGGGGAACGACGGTGTACTTGGGATCCTTCGCCGACGCGATGCCGGCTTCGTAGACGCCGAGTCGTGTGCACAGCGAACCGACCATGAGTGCGGCGCCGGACACCGCCGACACCACCCGATTGCGGCGACCGACGAGTGCGCCGAGCGCACCGGCCACCGTCAACGCCTTGCTGGCCTTCATCAGTCGCCCGGGACGGCCGTGGTGGAGCGTCTCGGCCGACAGGCCCATCGACTTCTCCATCTGCTGCTCGGTCGCGAGTTCGACGAGCGCACCGCCGACCGCGAAGGCGCGCGCCGGCCCCGCCTCGGCGACCGGCGTACCCAGCAGTCCGAGACCGCCCGACGCGGCAGCGGCCGACCCGCAGAACACGAAGGGGATCTCCTTGTAGGCGGAGTGCCAGGCCGGAGTTGCGGTGTCGGACAACAGGACTCCGGTGTACGCGGCGACCGGTGGTGCTGTCAGCGCGCCGACGATCCCGGCGGGTCGGCCGAGGGCGAGCAGCAGGCGTACCGGCCCGCGCTTCCACCGGGCGGGGAGCATCTCGGCGATCTCGGCGACCGATGCGAGACCCGCGAACGGACCGTGCAACGACAGGATCCACGTCCCGACCGACATCGGTGAGGTCGGTTTCGCGACCCGCAGCATGTTGAGGAAGCGACTGGGTTTGCCGAGATCGTGGACCAGAGCACCGACACTGACGAGCAGCGCTGTGAGCGAACCGAATCGGGCCACCCGGCGCAGGGCGGGCCGCCCCGTGAGATCGGCGCCCGCGGCGAGCAGCGAACTGCCCGCGGCCACGCCCCCGGTGAACAGGTAGATCGCGATGTCGTGTTCCCACGGAGCCGGTTTCACGATCTGGCGCCCGTAATAGGACTCGAAGTCGGCCTCCGGCACCATCACCGGGTCGCCGCCGCGACCGCCACCGGACCGGCGGGGGTTGCCCGGGCTGCCGCCGTGCTGCACCTGGGTCATCCGCGCCTCCTCAGGAACGACGCGGCGGCGCCCGCCAGCATCGCGACGGCCGCGACGGCGGCGCGCGTCCACATCTCCGGCAGGTCCTTGGTCGTCACCACCGGATCCGGCGGAAGGCCGTAGACCTCCGGTTCGTCGAGGAGCAGGAAGAAGGCGCCGGTCCCGCCGACCCCGTCCTCGGGATCGTTGCCGTAGAGCCGCGCCTCGCTCACACCGCGCTCGTGCAGGGTTGCCAGTCTTTCCTCGGCGCGGGCGCGCAACTCTTCTACGTCGCCGTACTGGATCGACTCCGTGGGGCACGCCTGCGCGCAGGACGGTGTCTGGCCGTCGGTGAGCCGGTCGTAGCAGAGGGTGCACTTCTGGGCGATACCGACCTTCGGGTCGCCCTCCGGGCCCTTGCGGCGGTCGATGACACCGTACGGGCAGGCGGCCACGCAGTATCCGCAACCGTTGCAGATGTCGTCCTGCACGACCACCGTGCCGAACTCGCTGCGGAACAGCGAGCCGGTCGGGCACACGTCGAGGCACGCCGCGTGGGTGCAGTGCTTGCACACGTCCGAGGACATCAACCAGCGGAAGTCCGGCTTCTCCTCCTCCGGGAGCTCCGTCGGGGTCGCCCCGACGGTCGGCATTCCCAGCGAGACCGCGGGCTTGGATTCCGCAGGGCGCTCGATGAAGGCGACGTGCCGCCACTGGTTGGCGTTGAGCGAATGACTGTTGTCGTACGACGTGCCGAGCATCGCAAAGGCGTTCTCGGGGACGTCGTTCCACTCCTTGCAGGCCACCTCGCAGGCCTTACACCCGATGCACACACTGGTGTCGGTGAAGAAGCCCTTGCGAGCAGGCGGATCCTCGTACCCGGCATCGGGTGCCGGATCGATCGGTCCGAAGAAGCTGTTGGGACCGGTCACTCGTCCTCCTCCGGGTCACGTGGATCGTCCGAGGCCGTATCGCCGTCCGGGACCGTCACGATGGGTGGGTACACGTCATCGGTTACCCCGGCCCGCCGTGCATATCCCTCGACGTACTCCCGCAATGCCGCTCCGGACGGACGACGTCCGGCCCGGACGTCGCACGTGCCGACCTTGCTCTCCTGGATGAGTACGTTGGGGTCCAGCGTGATTCCGATCAGATCGTTGGTCGAGTCGCCGGTCACCATGCCGCCGCCACCCCAGTGGTAGGGCATCCAGATCTGGTGCACGATACGGCCCTCCACCTTCAGCGGGCGCAACCGCTCGGTCACCAGTACCCGGCCCTCGACCGCCGAACGGGCGGTGATCACGTGGCACCAGCCCATGTGCTCGAGTCCGCGCTCGGCCGCCAGGGCAGGGGAGACCTCCACGAACATCTCCGGTTGCAGTTCGGCGAGATGTTCGAGATAGCGGCTCATCCCGCCGGCGGTGTGGTGTTCGGTGAGACGGCTCGTCGTGAACACGAAGGGGAACACGTCGCTGTGTTCCTCCGGCGGTGACGGGTTCATCGGGTTGTCGTCACGCCGGTACTCCATGCGCGTCGGGTTGGCCTGCTGCGCGTAGAGCGGATTGCGGAACGGCGACTCCACCGGTTCGTAGTGCGTCGGCATCGGGCCGTCGATGAGCCCCTGGGGTACGTAGAGGGCCCCCTTGCCGTCGCCCTGCATGATGAACGGATCGATTCCCTCGATCGCCTCGACACCGTCGGCGCCGTCGGGGGAGCGGTAGCTCGGCGGCTTCGTCTTCTCGAAGTCCGGGACATCCGCGCCCGTCCACTGCTGCGCGTCGTCGTCCCACCACACGTAGGCCTTGCGTTCGCTCCACGGCCGGCCCTCGGGATCGGCGGAGGCCCGGTTGTAGAGAATGCGGCGGTTCATCGGCCACGCCCAGCCCCACTCGGGAGCCACGAACGACTGCTCGTGCCGGGACTTGCGACGGTTGGCCTGGTTGACGCCGTCGGCATAGACCCCGGTGTAGATCCAGCAGCCACCGAGCGTGGAACCGTCGTTCTTCATCTCGGTGAACGACGACAGCGGCCGGTGGGTCGCGACGTCGTAACCGTTGATCTCCATGAGCACCGCCTCGGCACTCGGCTCGTCGTGCTCGCCGTGCACGGGGTAGTCCCACGCCAGGTCGAGCAGCGGGCGGTCGCGCTCGTCGGTGGACTCGGCCAGACGCTCCCGCATCATGCGGCCGAGGTGGTAGAAGAACCACAGTTCCGAGCGGCAGTCCTCCGGCGGCTCGACGGCCTTCTCCCGCCACTGCAGCATCCGCTGGGTCTGCGTGAAGGTGCCTTCCTTCTCGGCGTAGGACGCAGCCGGGAAGAGGAACACCTCGGTGGCGCACTCCTCGGTCACGATCTCGCCGGTCTCGACCTCCGGGGAGTCCTTCCAGAAGTTGGCACTCTCGATCTCGAACAGGTCGCGCACCACGAGCCAGTCGAGGTTCGCCATCCCGAGCCGCTGGGCGCGCCCGTGGGCGGAGCCGACGGCCGGATTCTGGCCGAGGAGGAAGTAGCCCTTGACCTTTCCGTCGATCATGTCGAGCACCGAACGGTAGGTGCCGTGGTCGCCGGTGATCTTCGGCATGTAGTCGAAGCAGTAGTCGTTGTCGGCGTTCGCCGCGTCGCCCCAGTACGCCTTGAGCAGGTTCACGGCGTAGGCGTCGGCCTTCGACCAGAAACCCTTGCTGCCCGGGTTGCGCACGCTGTCGACCCAGTCCGTGAACGAGTGGTGCTTGTTCGCGTCGGGCATCGGCAGGTAGCCGGGCAACAGGTTGAACAACGTCGGGATGTCGGTCGAGCCCTGGATGCTGGCATGACCGCGCAGCGCCATGATGCCTCCGCCGGGGCGGCCCATGTTGCCGAGCAGCAGCTGCAGGATCGCGCCGGTGCGGATGTACTGCACACCGACACTGTGCTGGGTCCAGCCCACGCTGTAGACGAGCGCCGTCGTCCGCTCCCGACCGGAGTTCTCGGTCCACGCGCGGCAGACGTCGAGGAAGTCCTCCTGCGAGACGCCGCACACCTGCTCGACCACCTCGGGGGTGTAGCGGGCGAAGTGCCGCTTGAGCACCTGGTAGACGCACCGCGGGTGCTGTAGGGTCTCGTCGCGCCTCGGGTGGCTCGCCGTCTGCATGCCGTGCGACTCGTTCTGCAGGCCCGCGGCCGTGTCTCGATGCTCGGCGTGCTCGTCGGAGCCGTTGGCCTGCGACTTGTGCAGGTCGCCGGATTCGTCCTCCACGTCGTACTGCCAGCTCGTCGGATCATAGGTCCGCTTCTCGGGGTCGAAGCCCGAGAAGAGCCCGTCGAGATCGTCGGTGTCCTCGAACTTGTCGCTGACGAGCACCGCGGCGTTCGTGTAGTTGACGACGTACTCGCGGAAGTCCAGCTCGTTGCTCAGGATGTAGTTGGCGATGCCGCCGAGGAAGGCGATGTCGCTGCCGACCCGGATCGGGACGTGCTTGTCCGCCACCGCGCTGGTACGGGTGAAGCGCGGGTCGATGTGGATGACGCGGGCACCGCGTTTCTGGGCCTCCACGACCCACTGGAAGCCCACCGGGTGGGCCTCGGCCATGTTGGAACCCTGGATGATGATGCAGTCAGCGTTGGCCAGGTCGGCTGTGTAGCCGGTGGCGCCGCCGCGCCCGAAGCTGGTCCCCAGACCGGGGACGGTGGCGGAGTGTCATATGCGGGCCTGGTTCTCGATCTGGACCGCCCCCATCGCTGTGAACAGCTTCTTGATGAGGTAGTTCTCCTCGTTGTCCAGCGTGGCACCGCCGAGGCTGGCGATACCCATCGTGCGCCGGACACGGTGGCCCTTGTCGTCGAATTCCTGCCAGGTCTCGCGGCGGGTCTTCAGTACGCGGTCGACGACCATCTCCATGGCCGTGTCGAGATCGAGGTCTTCCCATTCGGTGCCGTAGGGCCGGCGGTAGCGGACCCGGGTCTCGCGCAGCTCGCTGGTGACGAGGTTCTTGCTCGCCGAGCCCTTGGGGCACAGGCGCCCGCGGTTCACGGGGCTGTCGGAATCGCCTTCGATCTGGACGACCTTTTCGTCCTTGACGAAGATCTTCTGTCCGCATCCGACAGCGCAGTAGGGGCACACGCTGCGGGCGACACGATCGGCGGTGGAGGTGCGCGGTTCGATCTCCTCGGTACGACGGGACCGTGCGGCCTTGCCGCGTCCGAGCAGGTCCTTACCGAGGAACTGGCGCAGGACGGGCCAGGGGAGGGACGTGTCTTTCTCCGCCATCGGTGCTCCTTTCCTGCGCTCTCGTTCCGAAGCTACCGTCTACCCGCGCTTCGTGCCGGTTAATCCGGATCCCGTGCAGGTGTGTCGGCATGTCCGTCGGTCGTCGGGGTCAGCGCACCCGGATCGCGTGTTCGCCCGCGGGGACCACCTCCCCGATGACCGGATGGCCGGGGAGCTCCCCGACGACCAGGAGACCGCCGGACGTCTGAGCGTCGGCGAGCAGGAGTAGTTCGTCGTCGTCCACCTCGGAGTCGACCTGCTCGCGGACCCAATCGAGATTGCGACGGCTCCCGCCGGGCACGAATCCCTCCGCGAGCGACTCGCGCGCTCCCGCGACGTACGGCACGGCCGCGGAGTCGATCACGGCGGTCGTGCCGCTGGCCCGCATCATCTTCATCAGATGGCCGAGCAGACCGAAACCGGTGACGTCGGTGGCGGCGCGGACACCGGCCTCGTGCGCAAGTTGTGCCGCCTCGCGGTTGAGTGTCGTCATCACCGCGACCGCTTCCTCGAAACGCTCGCCGGTGGCCTTGTGACGGTTGTTCAGGATGCCGAGACCGAGCGGCTTGGTGAGAGTCAGCGGCAGGCCGGGCGTGGCAGCGTCGTTGCGCAGCAGGCGATCCGGATCGCCCAGACCGGTGACCGCCAGTCCGTACTTCGGCTCCCGGTCGTCGATGCTGTGCCCGCCGGCGAGATGGGCACCCGCCTCGGCGCACGCGTCGGCGCCGCCGCGCATGACTTCGGCGGCGAGTTCGAACGGGATGAGCTCGCGCGGCCAGCCCAGGAGGTTGACCGCGATGATCGGCGTGCCACCCATCGCGTAGACGTCGGACATGGCGTTGGTGGCGGCGATCCGTCCCCAGTCGTAGGCGTCGTCGACGACCGGGGTGAAGAAGTCGGCCGTCACGATGACGGCCCGGCCGCTCCCGTCGGGCGCCGGATCGATCCGGACCGCGGCTCCGTCGTCGCCGTTCTCCACACCCACCAACAGTTCGCCGGAGGCCCGTCCACCCTGCAGACCGCCGAGCACCCGCTCGAGTTCACCCGGCGGAACCTTGCATGCGCACCCGCCGCCGGCGGCGTACTGGGTGAGTCGGATGGCGCCCTCGGGAAAGTCGACGTGTGCGGTCATGAACCCAAACATACGGGCGAGTCGTAACCGAGGGCCCGACTTCGGTTAGGGTGAGCGCGGAGGTGGTTCTCGTCTGGTGACGGTCGCGGTCTTCAAAACCGTTGTGGCCCAGTATCTGGGCTGGGCGGGTTCGATTCCCGTCCGCCTCCGCCAAAAGTTTTCGTCGACCGTGGGATGAGGAGCGCGTGCCGGATCCGAGGCGGGACGTTCCCCGCACCGACCAGGTCCTGGCCGATCCGCGCCTGCGCGAGGCCGTCGACCGGCTCGGCGCCCGACTGGTCAAGCAGACCGTCGTCGCGGCCCAGCAACGGTGCCGCGACGGCGAGATCGGGCCCGATGCCGTCGCCGACGTCGCGGTCGCGTCGCTGCCGCAGCAGGCGACCACCCTGCGCCGCGTCGTCAACGCGACCGGCGTGGTGGTGCACACCAATCTCGGTCGCGCCCCGCTGTCCCGAGCGGCGGTCGAGGCGGTGTCCACCGCGGCGGGCGCCACCGACGTCGAACTCGACCTGGCCACCGGTCGGCGCGGACGGCGAGGACGCGGCGCCCTCGAAGCACTCGCCGAACAGGTACCCGACGCCGGCGGCATCCACGTCGTCAACAACGGTGCCGCGGCTCTCGCCCTGGTCACCCGGGTGCTCACACGCGGTGGTCGCTCGATCGTGATCGCACGGGGCGAACTGGTCGAGATCGGTGACGGCTTCCGGATCCCGGAACTGCTGGAATCCGTGGGCGCGACGCTGCGTGAGGTCGGCACCACCAACCGCGTGCGCCTGAGCGACTACGCCGCGGCCGTCGACGACGACACCGCCTTCGTCCTCAAGGTGCATCCCTCGAACTTCACCGTCAGCGGCTTCACGTCGTCGGTGTCGGTCCGGGAACTCTCCGGACTCGGACCGCCCGTCGTGGTCGACATCGGATCGGGTTTGCTCGCGCCGCATCCGCGGCTGTCGAACGAACCCGACGCCACCACCGCGCTGCGTGCCGGCGCCGACCTGGTGACCGCCTCGGGCGACAAGCTCCTCGGCGGTCCGCAGGCCGGCCTGCTGCTCGGACGGGCCGAACTCGTGGAACGCCTGCGGCGCGACCCGTTCGCGCGGGCGCTGCGCGTCGACAAGCTCACCCTGGCCGCTCTCGAAGCGACCCTGACGGGACCGATGCCACCCGTGGCGTCGGCGCTGGCCTCCCGCCCGGAAGATCTCCGCGCCCGCGCACAGGCGATCTGCGTGGCGCTGCCCTCGGAGTGCCAACCCGAGGTGGTCGACTCCGACGGCGTCGTCGGGGGCGGTGGCGCCCCGGACGTCGTCCTGCCGAGCGTCGCGATCGCCCTGCCCGAACATCTCGCACTCCCGTTGCGGCTCGGTGAGCACCCCGTCGTCGGCCGCGTCGAACGCGGCCGGTTGCTGCTCGACCTGCTCGCGGTCGACCCCGCCGAGGACGGCGAGCTGATCGACGCCGTGACGCGCGTGGCCGCTCGCGAAGGATCCTGATGCAGGTCGTCGCGACCGCCGGTCACGTCGATCACGGCAAGTCGACGCTGGTCGAGGCGCTCACCGGTGCGAACCCGGATCGGCTCGCCGAGGAACGGCGACGAGGACTGACCATCGAGCTCGGCTACTGCTGGACGTCCTGGCCAGAGGTGGGGGAGGTCGCCTTCGTCGACGTCCCCGGGCACGAGCGATTCCTGACGACGATGCTCTCCGGAGTGGGATCGGTCCCGGCCGCGCTGTTCGTGGTGGCCGCCGACGATCCGTGGATGCCGCAGGCGGCCGAACACCTCGCAGCACTCGACGCGCTCCGCGTGCGCCACGCGGTCGTCGCCGTTACCCGGGCCGATCTCGCCGATCCGGGACCCGCGGCCGCGCGGGCCGCGGCGGAGGTCGCCCGCACGAGTCTGGCGGGGGCGCCCGTCGTCGCCGTGAGCGGGCGCACCGGGATGGGCCTCGACGACCTCCGGAGCGCACTGACGACGATGGTCGCCTCGCTTCCGGACCCTGATCCGCAGGCCGACGTCCGGCTCTGGGTGGACCGCCGGTTCACCGTGCGTGGATCCGGAACCGTCGTCACCGGAACCCTTCCCGCGGGCACGGTGCGCGTGGGGGACACCCTCGTGCTGGGGGACACGCCGCTGCGGGTCCGCAGCGTGCAGGCACTCGGTCGCGACCGGAGCGCGGTGAGCGGCGTGGCCAGGGTCGCCCTCAATCTCACCGGCCGGGTCGACGATCTGGGACGGGGCAGTGTGCTCGTCACGCCCGGCGCGTGGCACCACACCACCGTCGTCGACGTTCGGATCAGCGGCGACGACCGGCCGCCCGTCGCTCCGGTGCTGCACATCGGAGCCGCGGACGTCGGTGTCCGGTGCCGTCCGCTGGCAGACGATCTCGTCCGGCTCACCCTCGACCGCCCGCTGCCCCTGCGGATCGGCGACCGCGCGTTGCTGCGCGACCCGGGCCGCCGGATGATCTGGCGAGCCGACGTTCTCGACCCCGATCCACCCCGATTCCGGCGTCGCGGCGCGGCGGCACGCCGCGCGCTGCAACTGGCAGGGGCCGACGGGACGCCGCACCTGGCCGACGAACTCGCCCGCCGCGGACTCCTGCACCGGCAACGGTTGCGACAGTTGGGCATCCCACTCGCACGGGGAGAGCACCTGACGGTCGGGCCGTGGCTCGTCGCACCCGGTCTCGCGAAGACCGTCGCCGACCGGCTGCCCACACTCGTGCAGGCCCATGCCCGCACCCATCCACTGGATCCGGCGGCGCCGTTGACGGTGCTGGCATCGCAGCTGCGTCTTCCCACACCGGACCTCGTCCGGGCGCTGGTGCGACCTCCGCTCGAAGTGGTCGGGGGGCGGGTGATCGCTCCCGGCGCCGACGGTCTACCGCCGAAGATCCGCAAAGCCGTCGAGCAGGTGCGCCGCGACCTGTCGGCCGCCCCGTTCGCGGCCCCGACCGCCGATCGCCTACGCGAGCTCGACCTCGACGACCGGGCACTCGGCGCGGCCGAACGCAGCGGGCGGTTGTGGCGGGCGGGCCCGGGCATCGTCCTGCTCCCCGACGCCGCCGACACGGCCGTGGAGCTGCTGGGCGAATTGGACCAGCCCTTCACGACCAGTGCCGCGCGCGAACGCCTGGGAACGACACGGCGGGTGGTCCTGCCGTTGCTCGACCGGCTCGACAAGGCGGGTCGCACACGCCGGCTCCCTGACGACCGCCGCGAGATCGTCCGCTAGAGTCGCCGTCCCCGCACTCTCCGGCGGGACGACCCTTCACCCGAAACGCGAAGTGCAGGTACCGAACTCGTCGGTACCCGCACTTCGCATGAAGAATCGGTCGTCAGATGACGCCCGGTGCGAACACAGCGTCAGATGACGCCCAGTGCGAACATGGCGTCGGCGACCTTCACGAAGCCGGCGATGTTGGCGCCGTGGATGTAGTCGCCCGGCTTGCCGTACTCGGCGGCGGTCTCGACGCAGCGGCCGTGGATGTCGGCCATGATCCCGGCGAGACGCTCGTCGGTGTAGTCGAAGTGCCACGAGTCGCGCGAGGCGTTCTGCTGCATCTCCAGCGCCGAGGTCGCCACACCACCGGCGTTGGCGGCCTTGCCGGGCGCGAAGGCGACTCCGGCGTCACGGAAGACACTGATGCCGCCCGGGGTGGTGGGCATGTTGGCGCCCTCGGCGACGATCTTCACGCCGTTGTTGACGAGGGTCTTCGCCGAGTCCTCGTCGAGTTCGTTCTGCGTGGCGCACGGCAGTGCGACGTCGCACGGCACGTTCCAGATGTTGCCGCCGGGGAAGAACTCGGCGTCGCCGCGCTCGTCGACGTACTCGGAGATGCGTCCGCGGCGGACCTCCTTGATCTCCTTGAGGAGAGCGACGTCGAGGCCCTTGCGGTCGACGATGTAGCCGGAGGAGTCGGAGCACGCGATCGCGGTGCCGCCGAGCTGGTGGATCTTCTCGATGGCGTAGATCGCGACGTTGCCCGAACCCGAGACGACGGCGGTGCGGCCGTCGAGCGAGGTGCCGGCGGTCTTGGCCATCTCGTTGACGAAGTAGGCCGCGCCGTAACCGGTGGCTTCCTTGCGCACCTGCGAACCACCCCAGGTCAGGCCCTTGCCGGTAAGGACGCCGGACTCGTAGGAGTTGGTGAGGCGCTTGTACTGGCCGAACAGGTACCCGATCTCGCGGCCGCCGACGCCGATGTCACCGGCCGGGACGTCGGTGTACTCACCGATGTGGCGGTGCAGCTCGGTCATGAACGACTGGCAGAAGCGCATGATCTCCTGCTCGGAGCGACCCTTGGGGTCGAAGTCCGAGCCGCCCTTGCCGCCGCCGATGGGCAGGCCGGTGAGGGCGTTCTTGAAGATCTGCTCGAAGCCGAGGAACTTGACGATGCCGAGGTTGACGCTCGGGTGGAAGCGCAGCCCGCCCTTATAGGGGCCGAGAACGCTGCTGTACTGCACGCGGAAGCCACGGTTGACGTGGACGTTACCCTGATCATCGATCCACGGCACGCGGAAGATGATCTGCCGCTCCGGCTCGCACAGGCGCTCGATCAGACCGGATTCGAAGTATCCGGGGTGCCGCTCGAGCACGACATGCAGAGACTCGAACACTTCGGCCGCAGCCTGGTGGAATTCGGGTTCACCTGCGTTGCGGGCCTTGACCTGCTCGTAGATCTCTTCGATGCGGTCCGATGTCGACACGCCCACCTACCTGACTCTGTGAGGATTCTGTAACACGGGATTTACGACGAGAACTATAGGACGTGGCCCTTAGCATGTGTTAACCCTGCGGCAAGGTGGGATGAGAAACACACGATCCGAACGGCCTGTCTACCGGGCGAAATGCCCAGTTCACCGGTATGATGTGCGGCCCCGCGACGGGTGGTCCGCCGGCGGTCGAGGTGCCCCCGGCAGGACTCGAACCTGCGACCTAGAGATTAGAAGGCTCTTGCTCTATCCAGCTGAGCTACGGAGGCGCGGCCAGAATCTTAGCGGGTGCTCCCCGAGGTCGCCGCACACACCCTCGTACCCGCCGGGGTCAGCGCTCGAGCGTGCTGCCCCGTTCGTCGCCGGGGCTCGATTCGCCCCGCGGAACGTCCACTCGACCGGTCTTGAACCGTTGGATGAGATGGTCGATTCCGACACCCAGGACCACCGCGACGCAGATGGCGACCGCGGCGCCGAACAGCGGCTGCGATTCGAACCAACCGCCGACGAGGCGCCCCACGAACGCCGAGTACAGCGCCCAGGTCGTGCCACCGAGGATCGTGAGCGGCACGAACTTCTGCCGCGGGTAGCGGGTCGCTCCGGCCGTCATGTTCACAGCGATCCGGCCGATCGGGATGTATCGCGCCGTGAGGATCACTGCGGCGCCGCGCTTGTCGAGTCCGCGCCGCGCCCACGCGAAAGCGGCTCGTGCCTTCGGGCGGCGCATCCACCGGAACCGTTCGGTACCGACCTTCCGTCCGATCGCGTACGCGATGTTGTCACCGATGATCGCGCCGAGCGCCGCGAGCACGATGACGATCCACAGGTAAGGACGCCCGGTCGAGCCGGAGAGGGACGACAGGGTCACCAGGACGGTCTCGCTGGGCACCGGTGGGAAGAAGCCGTCGAGGATGCACACGGCGAAGAGCAACGGGTAGACCCACAGGGCTGCGGCCTGGCCGATGATGAATTCGTTGATCACGTCCATGGATCTGTGTGGTGCTCCCGTGGGGTCCGCCGGTCGGCTCCTTCCACGCTATCCGCTCGCGCCGCCGAGGACTCCGGACGACGGCGGCGTTACGGCACACACCGTCGACCGCAAGGGAACGATTCGATTCCGATTCGCCCGTTTCGTCGCATCGATCTCGAGTCGGGTCTACTATGAGCGCACCAAGGGGGAATCGTGGGCGGCTGGTGGGGGAAACCGGTCCGCGCCACCTGATGGCGGGAGTTCTTCATGCAGGTTCCTGGCCCATTCGAGTACGAGCGTGCCACCGGAGTGGATCACGCCGTCGAGTTGCTCGACCGGCACGGAGAGGGGGCCCGGGTCGTCGCCGGCGGGCACAGTCTGCTGCCGATGATGAAACTTCGGCTCGCGAATCCGGAGTACTTGATCGACATCAACGATCTCGCGGACGAACTCGATCACATCGTGTTCGAACCCGGGTCCGTGCGCCTCGGTGCCCTGGTCCGGCACCGTCGGCTTCTCGAATCCGACGAACTCGCCGAGATCTTCCCGATCTTCCGCGATGCCGAGCGCGTGATCGCCGATCCTGTCGTCCGCAATCGTGGAACGCTCGGTGGGTCGTTGTGTCAGGCAGATCCTGCCGAGGATCTGTCCACCGTGTGTGCAGTGCTCGGCGCGACCTGTGTCGTACGCGGACCGGGCGGGGTGCGCGAGCTCGATTTCCACGACTTCCATCTCGGCCCCTACGAGACGGCGGTCGCCCCGAACGAACTGCTCGTCGAGGTGCGGCTGCCGAGGAAGGGCACCGGGGCCAGTGCGTACGAGAAGGTCGAGCGTCGCACCGGCGACTGGGCGGTGGCCGCCGCGGGCGCCGCGCTGTGGATGTCGGACGACGGACGCATCACCGACGCGCGTGTCGGGCTGACGGCGGTGCGCGCCGACGAGGCGGCGCTGTCGAGGGTGTCCGAGCTGTTGCGCGGCTCGCCGGCCTCGGAGGAACTCTTCCGCGAGGCGGGAGCGGCGGCCGCGTCGGCATGCGATCCCGAGACCGATCAGCGCGGCACCGCCGCCTACAAGCGTCACCTCGCATCGGAGTTGACGGTGCGGGCCCTGCGCCAATCCGCCGAACGTCTCGGCGTCACCGAAAGGGTGTGAACCGATGCAGATCTCGATGACGGTCAACGGCGAGAGTGTCACCGCCGACGTCGAACCCCGGACGCTGCTCGTGCACTTCCTGCGCGACCACCTCGGTCTGACCGGAACCCACTGGGGTTGCGACACGAGCAACTGCGGTACGTGTGTCGTCGCCGTGGACGGCGAGCCGGTGAAGTCGTGCACCACGCTGGCGGTCATGGCCGCCGGCCACGAGGTGCTCACCGTCGAGGGACTCGAACGCGACGGTGTCCTCGACCCCGTGCAGGAAGGCTTCGTGCGCTGCCACGGACTGCAGTGCGGCTTCTGCACCCCGGGAATGATGATCACCGCGCGGTCCCTGCTCGACCGCGATCCCGACCCCGACGAGGCGACGATCCGCGAGGCGATCTCCGGGCAGATCTGCCGCTGCACCGGCTACACCACCATCGTCCGGTCGGTCCGGTGGGCCGCCGAACACTCCTCGAAGGCGCAACCCACGGAGGTGTCGTGATGACCGCGGTCGAACCGGACACACGCCCGGAGGAACAGGACAACGATGGCAAGCCGTGCGGACACGGCCGGATGCTGCGCAAGGAGGACCCGCGGTTCGTGCGGGGCCGCGGCAACTACGTCGACGACGTCCGGCTGCCCGGCATGCTGCATCTCGCTGTGCTCCGATCGCCGGTTGCGCATGCGCGCATCAACGGCATCGATACGTCCGCCGCCCTCGCGCACCCGAAGGTGCGGGCGGTGATCACGGGCGCCGATCTGGCAGAGAAGGGGCTCGCCTGGATGCCGACGCTGTCGAACGACGTACAGGCCGTGCTGGCCACCGACAAGGTGCGCTTCCACGGTCAGGAGGTCGCCTTCGTCGTCGCCGACGACCACTACTCGGCGCGCGACGCCCTCGAACTGATCGACGTCGACTACGAGATGCTCGACCCGGTCGTCGACGTGCGCACGGCCCTGTCGCCCGAGGCACCGGTGATCCGGACCGATCTCGACGGCAAGACCGACAACCACTGCTTCGACTGGGAAACCGGCGATGCCGCGGCCACCGACGCGGTCTTCGCGAAGGCCGACGTCGTCACCCGGCAGGAGATCGTCTATCCACGCGTGCATCCCGCGCCGATGGAGACCTGCGGTGCGGTCGCCGATTACGACCGGATCTCCGGGAAGCTGACGCTCTGGTCCACCACACAGGCCCCGCACGCCCATCGCACGCTGTACGCGCTGGTGGCGGGTCTGCCCGAGCACAAGATCCGCGTCATCTCACCCGACATCGGCGGGGGATTCGGCAATAAGGTCCCCATCTACCCCGGCTACGTCGGAGCGATCGTCGCGTCGCTGGTCACCGGTCATCCGGTGAAGTGGATGGAGGACCGCAGCGAGAACCTCATGAGCACCGGCTTCGCACGCGACTACATCATGGTCGGGGAGATCGCGGCGACGAAGGAAGGTCGCATCCTCGCGATCAGGTCCCGTGTCCTCGCCGACCACGGCGCCTTCAACGCCACCGCGGCCCCGGTGAAATATCCGGCCGGCTTCTTCGGTGTGTTCACCGGCAGTTACGACATCGAGGCCGCCTACTCCCACATGACCGCGGTCTACACCAACAAGGCACCCGGCGGCGTCGCCTACGCCTGCTCGTTCCGCATCACCGAGGCCGTGTACTTCGTCGAACGGCTCGTCGACTGCCTCGCCTACGACCTCGACATGGACCCTGCGGAACTGCGCCTGAAAAACCTCCTGCGCCCTGATCAGTTCCCCTACACGAGCAAGACCGGCTGGAAGTACGACTCGGGCGACTACGAGACCACCATGCGCAAGGCCATGGACATCGTCGGCTACGACGAGCTGCGCCGCGAGCAGGCCGAACGCCGCGCACGGGGTGAGCTGATGGGTATCGGCATGTCGTTCTTCACCGAGGCCGTCGGCGCCGGTCCGCGCAAGGACATGGACATCCTCGGTCTCGGCATGGCCGACGGCTGCGAACTGCGTGTCCATCCCACCGGCAAGGCCGTGGTGAGATTGTCGGTGCAGTCCCAGGGGCAAGGACACGAGACGACTTTCGCGCAGATCGTCGCGGAGGAGATCGGCATCCCGCCCGACGACATCGACGTCGTCCACGGAGACACCGACAACACCCCCTTCGGGCTCGGCACCTACGGAAGCCGCTCGACACCGGTGTCCGGCGCGGCCGCCGCGCTGGTAGCCCGCAAGGTGCGCGACAAGGCGAAGATAATCGCATCGGGCATGCTCGAGGTCTCCGTCGCCGATCTCGAATGGGAGAAGGGCACCTTCCGAGTCAAGGGCGACCCGTCGGCGGCGGTCACGATCCAGGACATCGCGATGCGGGCCCACGGCGCCGGCGATCTGCCCGAAGGTCTCGAAGGCGGTCTCGAGGCGCAGATCTGCTACAACCCCGAGAACCTCACCTATCCCTATGGCGCCTACTTCTGTGTCGTCGACGTCGATCCCGGCACCGCGGAGGTGAGGATCCGCCGGTTCCTGGCCGTGGACGACTGCGGCACCCGCATCAACCCGATGATCATCGAAGGGCAGGTGCACGGTGGCATCGTCGACGGGATCGGCATGGCCCTGATGGAGATGATCGCGTTCGACGAGAACGGCACCTGCCTGGGCGGGTCGTTCATGGACTACCTGATCCCCACCGCCTTCGAGGTACCCACGCTCGAGACGGCGTTCACCGTCACTCCGTCACCGCATCACCCGATCGGCGCGAAGGGCATCGGCGAATCCGCCACGGTCGGTTCCCCACCCGCGATCGTCAACGCCGTGGTCGATGCGTTGAAACCCCTCGGCGTCCGGCACGCCGACATGCCGTTGACACCGTCGCGGGTGTGGGAAGCCATGCAGGGTCGCGCGACCCCGCCGATCTGAGCGACGCGACAGAAGGATTCGAGTGGAACGAGCGGAGTACGAGGACATGGACCTTGCGATGCGGGCAGCACAGTTGCGCAGCGAACGCCGCCCGTTCGTGGAAGCGACCGTCGTACGGGCACAGCCGCCGACGTCCGCGCACTCGGGCGACCGGGCGCTCGTCCACGCCGACGGCACGATCGAGGGGTTCGTCGGCGGACAGTGCACCGAGAACTCGGTGCGCGAAATGTCCCGCACGGTGCTCGAGCGAGGGGAGAGCATGCTCCTACGGGTGCTGCCGGCCGGAGCCGCCGAGTTCCCCGACACCCCGGGGGCGACGATCGCGGTCAACCCGTGCATGTCCGGTGGGGCCACCGAGATCTTTCTCGAGCCGCGGATGCCTGCGCTCGTGGTGGCCGTCTTCGGGGACTCGCCCGTGGCCGACGCCGTGAGCGACTTCGCGCGGCGCGTCGACTACTCGGTGGAACGGATCCGCGGGACGCGAGTGCCTGCCGAGGCGTCGGTGGTGATCGTCGCGAGTCACGGAGGCGACGAGGGGAGTGTGATCCGCGCGGCGCTCGACGCCGGAAGCCGCTATATCGGTCTGGTCGCCAGTCACACCCGTGGCGCCGCGGTGCTCGACGAGGTGGATCCGACCGACGACGAGCGTGCCCACGTGCACACCCCGGTCGGGCTCGATATCGGTGCCCGCACCCCCGCGGAGATCGGACTGTCGATCGTGGCCGACATCGTGCGAGTCGCGCGCAGCGGCAGCCTCATCCGCCCCTCCGAGGAGAGTTGTCGACGCGTCGAGGTGCCGAGGGAGACGGAGTCGAAGCCGCAGACGGCCGTCGACCCGGTGTGCGGGATGACCGTCACGATCACCGAGTCCACCCCGCACCTCGTCGTTGCGGGCCGGACGATGTGGTTCTGCTGCCCGGGTTGCCGCAGCCGCTTCGAGAAGGACGACGTCGCGTGACCGACCCGTCCTCTCCGGGCATCTTCACCGGCGTCGACGACGTGATGGCCAGATTCGACAGCCACGATCACCTACTCGATCAGGGCACCGCCGCCGCCATCCACCTCGCCGTCGCATTGGGGCGACCGCTGTTGCTCGAGGGCGAACCTGGGGTCGGCAAGACCACTGCCGCCAAGGTGCTCGCGCAGATTCTCGGCAGCCCGCTGATCCGGTTGCAGTGCTACGAGGGACTGTCGGTCGCCGAGGCCCTCTACGACTGGAACTACCAACGCCAGTTGCTCGCGATCCGGCTCGCCGAGGCGCGCGGCGACGTTCCCGCCGAAGCCGACCTGTACTCCGAGGAATACCTCCTCGAACGCCCCATCCTGCGCTGCGTCCGCCACCGCGGCGACACACCCGCCGTTCTGCTCGTCGACGAGATCGACCGTGCCGACGACGAATTCGAGGCGTTGCTGCTCGAGTTCCTGGGGGAGTTCGCCGTCACCATTCCCGAACTCGGCACCCTCACCGCGACCCGCCCGCCCGTTGTCGTGCTGACCTCGAATCGGAGCCGCGACCTACACGACGCACTGCGGCGACGTTGCCTGTACCACTGGATCGACTACCCCGACCGCGCCCGGGCGGTGGCGATCCTGCGTCGCACGGTGCCATCGGCGAACCTCGCGCTCGTCGAACGTGCCACAGATTTCGTCGCGGTGGCCCGCGGACTCGATCTCGACAAGGCACCCGGAATCGCGGAGACCATCGACTGGGTATCGGCCCTCGCCGCGCTCGGTGTCACCGACCTCGTCCGGCCCGAAGCGGCGATGTCGCTCGCGGCACTGGCGAAGACTCCCGACGACGGCGACGCGCTGGGGGAGGCGCTGACCCGCTTCGTCTCCACCGAAGTGTAATGAGCGCCGGGCTGCTCCCCGGGGTCGATCACGCCGCCTTCACAGTCGCGTTGGTCGACCGGCTCAGGTCCGCCGGGATCGTGGTCCCGGCGGACGGAGCGGCGACCTTCACGCGCGGCTTGCGTGCGTGTCCGCCAACCACGCGGACTCGGTTGTACTGGACCGCGCGGCTCACCCTCGTCGACCGGTACGAGAGCCTGTCCACCTTCGATACGGTCTTCGACCGGGTGTTCGGCGAGGCACCAGTTCCGCTCGACCCGCACGCCCGTCGCACGGGACCCGAGGACGAAGGCGCGCCGGGGGCGTCGACACCGGACGGACCCAGCCGGCCCATCGGGGTTCCCACTTCCGGGCACGACGTTCCATGGGTCACCAGGACGATCGTCGAATCCGCAGAGGGGGAGCGGGCACCCGGCCGCCCGGGGCGCGAGGTGGCGAGCGCACTGGCCGAGATCGCCGATCAGCGGTTCGACGACCTCGACCCGGCGCAACTCGCACTCCTCGAGACATGGATCGAGGCGGCCGGAGCGCGCTGGGCGATCCGCCGCACCCGCCGCCGGGTGCAACGCCACACCGGACGCGTCGACATCCGCGCGAGCATCGCAGCCTCCCGCGGCACGGGGTTCGAGCCGCTCCGGCTGATCCGCACGCGACCGGGTCGACGCCGGCGGCAGGTCGTCGTGTTCTGCGATGTCAGCCGTTCCATGCGTCCCTACATCGGGGTGTATCTGCATCTCGTGCGTGCGCTCGCCCACACCGGAACGGCTGAGGTCTTCGTGTTCTCCACCACAGCTGCGCGTCTGACGCCGGTCCTCCGGCACCGGTCGGTCGATCAGGCGATCGGCGTCGCCAACGAGCGGGTACGGACGCGGTTCGGAGGCACCCGCATCGCCGGTTCGCTCGCCGAGGTGGTCGCCTCCCATCACGGACACCTGATGCGCGGAGCGATCGTCGTCGTCGCGTCCGACGGTTGGGACAGCGACGATCCCACCGAACTCGCCCACGTCCTGGCCAGGATCCGGCGTCGCGCGCACCGGCTGGTGTGGCTCAACCCCCGGGCCGGGCAGTCCGGTTTCACGCCCTCGACCGGGTCGATGTCCGCCGCGCTTCCACACTGCGACGCGATGGTGGCGGCCGACACACTCGTGGCCCTGCAGCACGCCGTCGACGTTGTTACGTCCACGGATACGGGGGACGGGGGACTCCGACGGCGTGTCGTAGGTCATGGCGTGAACGTCCTACCCTGGTAGGCATGGCAACATCCGAGCTCGCGTCTCCCGCGCAGCCTCCGGCGCCCGCCCCCATGAGGGGAAACCCGCCGGCACTGCTGATTCTCTTCGGCCTCCTCGCCGCCCTCGTCGCGGCGTTCGCGGTCGGACTGTCCGCTGCGCAGGCTCTGGTGTTGCTCGGCATCCCCGATCCCGGTCCGCTCACCACCTACGGTCTCCCGGCGGTCCGCGCGATCTCCGAGATCGCGACGGTCATCACGATCGGCTCGCTGTTCTTCGCCGCCTTCCTCGTGCCCCCGCAGCGGAGCGGGGTACTCGACGTCGGCGGTTATCGCGCCGTGCGGACGGCGGGCGTCGCGGCGACGGTGTGGGCCGTGACAGCGGCGCTGATGGTGCCGCTGACCTTGTCCGACACTTCCGGTAGTCCGCTGAGTGAGGCCATCCGTCCGGAGAACCTGTTCTCGGCGCTCGGTCAGGTGGAGGTCGCGCTGGCCTGGGCCTGGACGACCGTGCTCGCGCTGATCACCGCGCTGCTGACCCGACTCGCAGTGCGCTGGTCGTGGACGCCGTATCTGTTGCTGCTGTCGTTCGTCGCCCTCATGCCGATCGCCCTGACCGGGCACTCCTCGTCGGGTGGTTCGCACGATATGGCGACCAACAGCCTCGTGCTGCACCTCGGCGCGGCGTCCGTCTGGGCCGGCGGGTTGTTCGCGCTGCTCGCCCATTCGATGCGGGGAGGGGAGCACACCGATGTCGCCGCCCGGCGGTTCTCCTTCGTCGCCGGACTCGCGTTCGTCGTGATGGCTGTCAGCGGCGTGATCAACGCCGCGGTCCGCATGTCGTTCGACGACCTGACGACCACCACCTACGGCGGGTTGCTGCTCGCGAAGACCGTCGCGCTGATCCTGCTCGGCATCTTCGGCTGGGCTCAGCGACGCCGGGCGCTTCCGGCCCTCGAAGCCGACCCCACGAGCCGGTCCGCGCTCGTGCGGTTCACCCTCGTCGAAGCGTTCGTCCTCGCCGCGACCATCGGCCTGGCCGTGGGACTCGGCCGCACGCCCCCGCCGCCGCCGGCCTCGGTACCGACGATCCAGGAGGTCGAGCTCGGCTACCAGCTCGACGTACCGCCGTCGTTCGTGAGCCTGTTCTTCGGCCAGTGGCGCTTCGACCTGATCTTCGGCACGGCTGCTCTCGTGCTCGCCGCCGCCTACGCCATCGGTCTGTGGACGCTGCGCAAGCGCGGCGACTCGTGGCCGGTCGGCCGGTCGATCGCCTGGTTCTCGGGTTGCTTCGTGCTGTTCGTCGCCACCAGTTCGGGCGTCGGGATGTACTCGCCGGCGATGTTCAGCGTGCACATGGGCGCGCACATGGCTCTGTCGATGCTCGCCCCGGTGCTCCTTGCGCTCGGCGGGGCGATGACCCTCGCCCTGCGTGCGTTCAAGCCGGCCGGCCGCAACGCCCCTCCCGGACCGCGCGAATGGATCCTCGAGTTCCTGCACAGCCCGCTGTCGCGCTTCTTCACGCATCCGATCGTCGCATCGGTGATGTTCGTCGGCGGTTTCTACGCGTTGTATCTCGGAGGGATCTTCACCGCGTTCATCGACAGTCACACCGCCCACGTCCTGATGAACCTGCACTTCCTGCTCAGCGGCTACCTGTTCTACTGGGTGGTGATCGGCGTCGACCCGTCGCCACGCGACCTGCAGCCCGTGACGAAGCTGGCGATGGTCTTCGGCTCGCTCCCGTTCCACGCCTTCTTCGGCGTGACCCTCATGAGCATGGGCACGGTGATGGCCGAGAGCTACTACCGCGGCCTGGCACTACCGTGGAACTACGACCTGTTCTCCGATCAGAAGGTCGGCGGCAGCATCGCATGGTCGGCCGGCGAGATCCCGCTCGTGCTCGTGATGCTCGCCCTGCTCGTCCAGTGGTCGCGCAGCGACCGGCGCACGGCGCGACGTGTCGACCGGGCCGCCGAACGCGACGACGACGCCGATCTCGCGGCACACAACGCGATGTTCGCCGAGCTGGCGCGCCGCGACCGCGAAGGCCGCTAGCCGCGCCGATCCGACGTGCACATCCTGTCGCGCCGCGGCGAATCGGACGAATACGGACGCCGCGGCCGGACGGTCCGTATCGTCCTCGGCGTGACCCGTACCACGCACGTCCCCGCCCTGCTGCTCGCCGGTGCTCTGGCACTGCTGACGACCGTCGTGTCACCTCCCGCGGTGGGCGCGAACCCGGCGCCGGGAAAGGTTGTCGAGGTCGCCACGCTCGACCCGGAATCGTCCCTGCCCGGGGCGTCCTCGGCTCGCGTCCTCGCCTACACCACGCAGTGGCGCGACGGCACCCCGACCACGGCGACCGGGGCACTGTTCGTCCCTCCCGGCACGCCGCCCGAGGGCGGGTGGCCCGTCGTCGCATGGGCCCACGGGACCGTCGGTCTCGACGATTCGTGCGCGCCCTCGCGGTTGCCGCGCACACCGCGCGACACTGCCTATCTCGACCACTGGCTCGGGCAGGGCTATGCCGTCGTGGCAGCCGACTATCCGGGCCTCGGGTCGGGCGGGCTGCACCGCTATCTGGACGGGCAGAGCGCCGCGAACAGCGTCATCGACATCGTGCGGGCGGGACGCGCTGTCGAACCGTCGCTGTCCGACCGCTGGGTCGTGATCGGCCAGTCGCAGGGTGGGCACACCGGTCTACACACCGCGCACGCTGCGACCTCCCGCGCGCCCGAACTGGACTTTCGCGGGACGCTCACGACCGGCGCCCCGTCCAACCTCGAGTACCTGTTCCCGCTCGGATTCCCGGGCTTCCCCGATCTCGGTCTCGACGGGCTCACGGCGTTCGCCGCCTACATCTTCGCGGGTCTGCGCGACGCCGATCCTTCCCTGGACGTCGACGGATACCTCACTCCCCTCGGTCGCGAGGTGGTCGACGCCGCCGAGCGACTCTGTTACGACGAGCTGATGGACCGCTACGGCGAGGTCGGCATCGGCGAGGTCCTCGCCCGTCCGCTGAGCGACGACCGGTTCCGCGCCGCCTTCACCGACTATGTCGCGGTGCCGACCCGTGGTTACGACCGGCCACTGTTCCTCGCGCAGGGTCTGCGCGATACGACGGTGCCCGCGCCGCTCGCGTTCGAACTGATCGGGGGCCTGTGGGCCGGGGGCGCGAACGCGCAGTTCCGGACGTATCCGACAGGGCACTCGGAGACGATGTTCGCGTCGCTGCCCGACACGACAGGCTTCGTCGCGGAGCTGCTGCGGCGCTGACGCGGGCGCGGCCCGGGCATCCCGTGGTCGCACGATGTGGGTTATCGACCGTCGACCGATACGCTGGTGGTCATGGCGGAGTTCATTTACACGATGAAGAAGGTGCGCAAGGCGCACGGTGACAAGGTCATCCTCGATGACGTCACCATGAGCTTCTACCACGGCGCGAAGATCGGCGTCGTCGGACCCAACGGCGCGGGCAAGTCGTCGATTCTCAAGATCATGGCCGGGCTCGATCAGCCCAGCAACGGCGAGGCCTTCCTCGATCCGGAGGCCACCGTCGGCATCCTCCAGCAGGAGCCGCCCCTCAACGAGGAGAAGACGGTCCGGGAGAACGTCGAGGAGGGCCTCGGCGAGATCAAGGTCAAGCTCGACCGGTTCAACGAGATCGCCGAGCTCATGGCCACCGACTACTCCGACGAGCTGATGGAGGAGATGGGCAAGCTCCAGGAGGAGCTCGACCACGCCAACGCGTGGGATCTCGACTCGCAGCTCGAGCAGGCCATGGACGCACTGCGCTGCCCTCCGCCGGACGAGCCCGTCACCCACCTCTCCGGTGGTGAGCGCCGCCGTGTCGCGCTGTGCAAGTTGCTGCTGAGCAAGCCCGACCTGCTGCTCCTCGACGAGCCGACCAACCACCTCGACGCCGAGTCGGTGCTGTGGCTCGAGCAGTTCCTCGCCTCCTATCCGGGCGCCGTGCTGGCCGTCACCCACGACCGGTACTTCCTCGATCACGTCGCGCAGTGGATCTGCGAGGTCGACCGCGGCAAGCTGCATCCCTACGAGGGCAACTACTCCACCTACCTGGAGAAGAAGGCCGAGCGTCTCGAGGTCCAGGGCAAGAAGGACCAGAAGCTGCAGAAGCGGCTCCGCGAGGAACTCGAGTGGGTCCGCTCCGGTGCCAAGGCACGGCAGACGAAGAACAAGGCGCGTCTGGCCCGCTACGAGGAGATGGCAGCCGAGGCCGAGAAGTACCGCAAGCTCGACTTCGAGGAGATCCAGATCCCGACGCCGCCGCGTCTGGGCAACGTCGTTGTCGAGGTCGAGCACCTCGACAAGGGCTTCGACGGCCGTGTCCTGATCAAGGACCTGTCGTTCACGCTGCCGCGCAACGGCATCGTCGGTGTCATCGGTCCCAACGGCGTCGGCAAGACCACGCTGTTCAAGACCATCGTCGGTCTCGAGGAGCCCGACAGCGGCACCGTCAAGGTGGGCGACACGGTCAAGCTGAGTTACGTCGACCAGAACCGCGCGAACATCGACCCGAAGAAGACGGTCTTCGAGGTGGTCTCCGACGGTCTCGACTTCATCGAGGTCGGGCAGAACGAGATGCCGTCGCGCGCGTACGTGAGCGCGTTCGGGTTCAAGGGTCCCGACCAGCAGAAGCCGGCCGGTGTGCTCTCCGGTGGTGAGCGCAACCGCCTGAACCTGGCGCTCACGCTCAAGGAGGGCGGCAACCTGATCCTCCTCGACGAGCCGACCAACGACCTCGACGTCGAGACCCTGTCGTCGCTCGAGAACGCGCTGCAGCAGTTCCCGGGTTGCGCCGTCGTGATCTCCCACGACCGCTGGTTCCTCGACCGCACCTGTACCCACATCCTGGCGTGGGAGGGCAACGTCGAAGAAGGCAAGTGGTTCTGGTTCGAGGGCAACTTCGAGGCCTACGAGGCGAACAAGATCGAGCGTCTCGGAGCCGATGCGGCACGTCCGCACCGCGTCACGCACCGGAAGCTCACGCGTGACTGAGCGCAACGGCCACCGGCCCTACCGGTGCCCGGTCGAGGTGCGCTGGGGCGACTCCGACCGGCTCGGGCACGTCAACAACGCCAAGGTCGTGGAATACCTGCAGGAAGGGCGCATCAAGTTCTTCCGGAGCGAGCTGCCGGCCCGCGATGCCGTCGTGCTCCGGAAGATGGACGTCGAGTTCCTGCGTCCGATCAAGGATTCCTCGGCGCCGATCGAGGTCGAGACGACGGTGCTGCGTCTCGGCACGAGCTCGTTCACGGTGCGTCAGACGATCCTCGACCGGGACGGCGTGGTGTGCGCGGTCGCCGACACCGTGCTCGTCGGCTTCGATCCCGAGACCGACACGTCGCAGCCGTTGACAGACGAGGTACGGGCGGTGCTCGACCGGCACCGCGCCGTCACGCCCACCGGCTGAGCGGGTACATCCTGTCGACCGGCCCGGCTGTTACCCGACCCGCCGGTTCCGACCCCCCGATTGCGCGCCGCGGATAGGCTCGATCACGAGTCCGTCCGCGGCGCGCGGAGTATCCGCCCGACAGAGCAGGAAGGGTGTCGATGGCCGATCCGGCTGTGGTGCAGACAAATGCAACGGACAGCGATGCCTCTCCCGAGGCGGTCCTCGAGCGGATCTATCAGAGCTCCGGAGAGTTCACCACGGACCACGGCGCGGCCGCGTTCGAGCACGTCCGTCTCGGTCGTCGCCGCGCACCGGGCACCGCTGTCGTCGGTGTGCGCCGCACCGAGGGCATGGGTGTCGCCGTACAGATCGTCACCGACGACATGCCGCTGCTCGTCGAATCGGTGCTGGCACTGCTGTCCCGGCTGGGTGTCTCGGTGGCGACGGTCATCCACCCCGTCCTGTCTGCGCGCCGCACCGCCGAGGGCGACCTCGAGCGCCTGGCCGACGAAGGCGGACGGGCCTCGGGTGGAGTCGCCGAATCGTGGATGCACATCGAGTTGCGCGGGCCCGTCGACGACGAATCGCTCGAGGAGATCGATCACGGCCTGCGGCGCGTACTGTCCGATGTGCGGCAGGTGGCGTCGGACTCCGGGAAGATGCACGCCCTGCAGCGCGACCTCGCGGACGCGCTCGACGGCCTGGCCGCCGATCCGCCGGCGCACTACACGGCCGACGAGCTCACCGAGACCGCCGAACTGCTGCGCTGGTTGAGCGGCGGGAACTTCACCCTTCTCGGCTACCGGCGCTACGACTTCGTTCCCGACGGCGGCGACGACAACGTGCGCGCGACGCCCGTGCCCGGCAGCGGCAGGGGAGTGCTGCGCACCGATGCCTCGGTCGCGGACCCGCTCGACCTGCCCGGTGAGGTCGGCACGTGCCGCCGCCCGCTGCTCGTGCTCACTCAGGGCGCGCTTCCCGCCACCGTGCACCGTTCCGTCTATCCGTACTTCGTCGGCGTCGCCCGGCTCGACGCCGACGGCGCGCTCGCCGGGGAGGATCGTTTCCTCGGTGTCCTCACCGTGACCGCTCTGCACGAGAACATCCTCGACATCCCCGTGGTCTCGCGCCGGGTGCGGGAGATCGTCGCGCGGGCGCGGGTCGAGCTGTCGTCCTACAGCGGCCAGGCGATGCTCGAGATCATGCAGACGGTGCCCCGCGCGGAACTGTTCTCCATGGACACCGACACCCTCTACGAGACCGTCACGGCGGTGGTCGACATCCGCAGGCAGGTGCGGTTGTTCGTCCGCGTCGACACCTACGGGCGGTACATCTCGTGCCTCGTCTACCTGCCGCGCGACCGCTACACGACGAAGGTGCGCGTGGCGATCCAGGACATCCTGTTGCGCGAGTTCGGTGGCGGCGTACTCGACTACACCGCGCGGGTATCCGAACGTGACCTCGCGTTGCTGCACGTGACGATCCGTTTCTCCGGGCGCGCACGTCGCGAGGTGGACACCTCCGAGGAGAACCGCCTGCGGATCCAGGCGATGCTCGCGGAAGTGACCCGCAACTGGGCCGATCGGCTCGGTGAGGCGGCGGCCGCGACCGGCGATCTCGATCCGTTGCTGGTGCAGCGGTACGCCGAGGTCGTGCCCGAGGCGTACAAGGAGGACTTCGGCTCCGAACGTGCCCTGGACGACCTGCGGCGTCTGGAAGCGCTCGACTCCGGCGATCTCGACACGCACCTGTACCGTCCGGGTTCCGACGATCCGTTGTCGTTGCGTTTCACCCTGTACATCGCCGACGAGACGGTCACCCTCGGCCGGATCCTCCCGGTGTTGCAGAGCCTCGGCGTCGAGGTCGTCGACGAGCGGCCCTACCGGCTGCCGCGATCGGACGGAATCGAGTGCGGGATATACGATTTCGGACTCTGCCTGCCCGAGGACATCGAGCACGGCATCGTGGAGGCCGATCCGACCCTGGCGGATCGTCTCACCGACACCTTCACCGTGGCCTGGCGGGGGGCGGTCGAGACCGACCGGTTCAACCAGCTCGTGCTGCGCGCCGGGCTCACCTGGAAGCAGATCGTGCTTCTCCGCGCCTACGCGAAGTACTTGCGCCAGACCGAATTTCCGTACAGCCAGTACAACATCGAAGGTGTGCTGCTCGGCGCCCCCCACACCGCGGCGCTGCTCGTCGGGCTGTTCGAGTCCCGATTCGATCCGGAGAACGCCTCCGCCGAACGCGAACAGCAGATCGCCGAGGAACTCACGACGACGATCGCAGAGGTGACCGCCCTGGCCACCGACCGCATCCTCCGGGGACTGTTCTCGTTGATCCGTGCGACCCTGCGCACCAACTTCTACGTGGCCGGCGGTATCGGGCACGAGCGCCCGGACGGCCGGGCGTTGTCGCTCAAGTTCGATCCGCGACGGATCGCCGAACTACCCCAGCCGCGACCGGCTTTCGAGGTGTTCGTCTACGCCCCGGGCGTCGAGGGCGTCCACATGCGGTTCGGTCCCGTCGCCCGCGGTGGTCTGCGCTGGTCCGACCGCCGGGAGGACTTCCGCACGGAGGTGCTCGGCCTGGCCAAGGCGCAGGCCGTGAAGAACGCGGTGATCGTGCCCGTGGGTGCGAAGGGTGGCTTCGTCGTCAAGCACGCCCCGCGTCCGACCGGTGACGCCGAGGCGGACCGGCGCGCCGTCCGCGAGCGTGGCGAGCGGTGCTACCGGTGCTTCATCGCCGGTCTGCTCGACATCACCGACAACCTCGACGCCGCCCGCAACGACACGGTCCCGCCGCAGCGGGTCGTGCGTCACGACAACGACGACCCGTATCTCGTGGTGGCCGCGGACAAGGGCACCGCGTCGTTCTCCGACCTCGCGAATTCCGTTGCGGCGGAATACGGCTACTGGCTCGGCGACGCGTTCGCGTCAGGTGGCTCCGCCGGTTACGACCACAAGGAGATGGGCATCACCGCGCGCGGTGCATGGGAGAGCGTCCGGCGTCACTTCCGCGAACTCGGATCCGACCCGCAGACGGACGATTTCACCGTCGTCGGCATCGGTGACATGAGCGGTGACGTCTTCGGCAACGGCATGCTGCTCAGCCGGCACATCCGGCTCGTCGCGGCCTTCGACCATCGGCACATCTTCCTCGATCCCGATCCCGATCCGGAGCGGTCGTTCGAGGAGCGGCGCCGGTTGTTCGAACTGCCGCGGTCGTCGTGGAAGGACTACTCGACCGAACTCGTCTCGGCCGGGGGCGGGGTGTGGGACCGGACGGCCAAGTCGGTGCCCGTCGGTCCCGAGGTGCGTGCGGTGCTCGACCTGCCCGACGACGTCACCGCACTCCCACCGCCCGAACTGATCCGCGCGATCCTGCGCGCACCCGTCGACCTGTTGTGGAACGGCGGTGTCGGCACCTACGTGAAGGCGTCGACGGAAACCCATGCGGACGTGGGGGACAAGAGCAACGACGGCGTGCGCGTCGACGGGCGGGAACTGCGTGCCCGGGTCGTGGGCGAGGGCGGCAATCTCGGTGTCACGCAACGCGGCCGCATCGAGTTCGCGCGCGCCGGCGGAAAGATCAACACCGACGCGATCGACAACTCGGCCGGCGTCGACAGCTCCGACCACGAGGTCAATATCAAGATTCTCCTCGACGCTATGGTGACCGCCGGCGAACTCGCGGCGGAGGACCGCAATCCGCTGCTCGCGTCGATGACCGACGACGTCGCCGAACTCGTTCTCGCCGACAACATCTCGCAGAACGCCGTGCTCGGACTCGAGCGGGTCGTCGCGCCGTCCCTGCTGGGGGTGCACCGTCGGATGCTCGCAGCCCTGGAACTCGATCGTGGACTCGACCGCGGCCTCGAGGCCCTGCCCGACGAGGCCGAGTTCGATCGTCGTGAAGCGGCGGGGGAGGGATTGACGTCGCCGGAGCTGGCGCAGCTCCTCGCCCACGTCAAGCTCGCCCTCGTCGACGACCTGCTGGCCACGGACCTGCCCGACAACGAGACCTTCGCGTCGATCCTGCCCGCCTACTTCCCGCCCGCTCTGCGCGAGCGGTTCCGGGCCGGAATCCGGGCGCATCCGCTGCGTCGGCAGATCGTTGCGACCATGCTGGCCAACACCACGGTCGACAACGGCGGCCCCACCTACGTCTACCGGCTCGCCGAGGAGGCCGGGGCGACGGCGACCGACGCCATCCGCGCCTACACCGCCGTCACCACCATCTTCGGGCTACCGGCCCTGTGGGACGAGATCCGGGCCGCCGGGCTGCCTGTCGACATCGAGGACGACCTGCTGCTCGAATCCCGCCGCGTGCTCGACCGGGCGTCGCGCCGGCTCCTCGCCACGCGACCGCAGCCCCTCGCGGTCGGTGCCGAGATCAGCCGTTACCGCGATGCCTTCGCGCGTCTCGCACCGCGGGTCGCGGACTGGATGCGCGGGCACCACGCCGAGGACTTCCTTCGTCGTACCCGCCCGCTCCTCGAACGAGGAGCACCGGAGGAGCTCACGGGCGTCGTCTTCCGGCTCCTCGACCAGTTCCCGCTGCTCGACGTCATCGACATCGCCGACATAGAGCAGCGCGACGAGGCGGAGGTCGCCGATCTCTACTACGCCCTCGACGCGCGTCTCGGCGTCGACCGCCTGCTCACGGCGGTCTCCGGTCTCGAGCGGGGCGACCGCTGGCATTCGCTGGCACGCCTCGCGCTGCGCGAAGACCTGTACGGCTCGTTGCGGTCGCTCGTCCTCGACGTGCTCGCCGGCGCCGAACCCGGGGAGTCGACCGAGGAGATGATCGAGGACTGGGAGTCGTCCAACGGCTCCAAACTCGTCCGTGCGAGGGCGGCGCTCGACGAGATATTCGCGTCTGGAAGTCTGGACCTCGCCACCCTCTCGGTGGCGGCACGACAGATCAGGGGCATGGTGCGCACGCGCGCATCCGATCGGAGGTAACGAGTGAGCGGTGCGGGCGAACAGTTCGGTTTCCACACCGAGGTGATGGTGCGGTGGTCCGACATGGACGTCTTCCAGCACATCAACCACGCGCGGATGGTCACCCTCCTCGAAGAAGCGCGGATCCCGTGGCTGTTCGCCGACGGCCGCCCCACCCGCGATCTGCGTGAAGGCGCCGTCATCGCCGACCTCCACGTCCGCTACCGAGGGCAGTTGCGCCACGACGACGGTCCGCTCGACGTGCTGATGTGGACCGAGAAGGTGCGGGCCGTCGACTTCACGATCGGGTACGAGGTGCGGCCGGGCGGTGCCCCGGTCGACTCGGCGCCGGCGGTGGTCGCGTCCACCCAGATCGCGGCGTTCGACATCGAGACCCAGCGCCTGCGCCGGCTCAGCGACGACGAACGCGAGTTCCTGCGTCAGTGGCAACGAAACTGACGGTGGCACCGCAATTGACGAGGCCGACGTGACCGACGACCGGATCCGACGTGCAGAGCGCCTCCTGACGCTCGCCGACCCCGACGACAGCGTCGACCTCGCCGCATTCCTGGCCCGGGCCGCGCGTCTCGACGAGGCTGCCGTGGTGCGGTTGCGCCGCCGCGGCGACGGATTGCTCGGTGTGTGGACACGCACCGGTTTCGAGGTGCTCGCCGGACGCGTCGTCCGCGGAACCGTGGCTCCGGCCGACACCTGCGTGGCCGCCGAGTCGCTGCGGGCCGCGCTCCTCGCCGGGTCCGAACCGCGCACCGAGGTCGACCCGGGCTGGGCGATGGATTCCGCCTGGCGCGGCGCACTTCCACCCGACGACGGCTACGTCCACGTCGACGACGTGCCGGCACGGATCCTCGTCGCACTCGCGCAACGCGGCGTCGCGCTCACCCGCGAGCACGGCGCGCAGGGACCGCCGGCGTCGTTGCTCGCCCAAGAGGTTCTCGAGGTGAGCGGTGCCGGGACGACCGTGGGGGTGCCGATGCGCATGGTGTTCGCGCTCGGTGCGATGGGCTTCGTGCCGGGTGCCGGTCGTGACAGCGTCGACTCGACGGGTATCGATCCCGCCGAGGTGGTCCGGGTCCGGGCGTCCGCCACCTGGATGCGCCTCGACGCCCGCTTCGGGTCGGTCTATCTGCGCCGCGGCGGGGGGCTCGGTCTGAGCGTCCTCTGAGGGAGCCTCACGCCAACCAGGCGGCGGTGTCCGGTGGCAGTGCGTGTCCGGTGAGCGGCGCACTCGCGAGCAGCACCTCGCCGGGAGGCAGATCGACCGCGACGTCGCCGGCGTTGAGAACACAGGTCAGGCCGTCGGAACGGCGGAAGGCCAGGCACCCCGCCGGGCTTCCGTACCAGCCGATCCCACCGCCCTCGGATCGCCTTCGCTCCGTACGGATCTCGATCGCCTGGCGGTACAGCGAGAGCGTCGAGCCCGCATCCTCGAGTTGCTTCTCGACGGTGAGCGCCGACCACTCCGGCGGCTGGGGCAGCCACGCGGACCCGGCGGAGGTGAACCCGAAGGGCGGTGTTTCGCCCTCCCACGGCAGCGGCACGCGGCATCCGTCGCGTCCGCGTTCGGTGTGGCCGGATCGCTCCCAGACCGGATCCTGCAGCACCTCGTCGGGCAGGTCGACGTTCGGCAACCCCAGTTCGGCACCGTTGTAGACGAACACTGCTCCCGGGAGCGCGAGGGCGACGAGGATCATCGCGCGTGCCCGCGCGAGCCCGACCTCACCGCCTCCGTACCGAGTGACCTCGCGGTCGACGTCGTGGTTCGACAGCGTCCACGTCGGTGAGGCATGCACCGCCGTCACCGCCGCCAGGCCCTTCTCGATCGCGTCGCGGACGGCGTCGGCGTCCCAGTCCGACAGCGTCAGGTGGAAGTCGAAAGCGAGATGCAGTTCGTCCGGGCGCAGGTACTCGGCGAACCGTTCGTGGTCGTCGACCCAGATCTCACCGATCGCCACCGAGTCCGGATACTCGTCGAAGACCCGCCGGATGCGGCGGTGGATGTCGTGCACCTCGGGATTGTTGAACCGAGGGTCGGCGGGGGAGTGCCCGAGCAGTTCGTTGGTCTCCCACCCCTCGTGGTCGGGAAGATCTGCGGGCTTGGCCATCCCGTGGGCCACGTCGATCCGGAAACCGTCCACGCCCCGGTCCAGCCAGAACCGCAGGGTCTTGTCGAGGTCCTCGACGACCTCCTCGTCGTCCCAGTTCAGATCGGGCTGCCCGGGAGCGAAGACGTGCAGATACCACTGAACGGGCGTGCCGTCGGGTTCGGTGATGCGGGTCCAGGCCGGCCCGCCGAAGACGCTCGGCCAGTTGTTCGGTGGTGCGCTGCCGTCCGGTTCGCGCCCGTCGCGGAAGTGGAAGCGCCGGCGTTCACGGCTGCCCGGCCCGGCTTCGAGCGCGGCCCGGAACCAGCGGTGCTCGACGCTGACGTGGTTCGGCACGAGGTCCATCACCACCCGGATGCCGCGCGCGTGGGCGTCGGCGACCAGCGCTTCGAGATCGGCGATGTCCCCGAACAGCGGGTCGATGTCGCGAGGATCGGAGACGTCGTAGCCGTGATCGGCCATCGGTGAACGCATCACCGGGTTGAGCCAGATCGCGTCGACACCGAGCAGTTCGAGATAGCCGAGGCGGCTGCGCACCCCCGCGAGGTCGCCGATGCCGTCACCGTTCGCATCGACGAACGAGCGGGGATAGACCTGGTAGAAGACCGCGTTGCGCCACCACGGCGCCGTCGGGTCGCCTCGGCCGGAGGTCGGTGCTGCGGGGTGGGCCACGGGACTCATCGTGTCAGACGACAGGGCGAAAGGCAGGGCGAACGTGGCCGCGGCCGTTCCGTCCGGGCCTGCCCGCATGATAGGACGAACGGCATGAATACGACATCGATCGTCGCGGTCCGGTTGGACGACGTGGAGCTGCGCGACGACCCGATCGACCCTGCGTGGATCCGCGAGGGCGCGCCCGTGGCGCGCAGCGGCCAGTGGGCGACCAGCGCCGACCGCACCACCACCACACACGTGTGGGACTGCACGGCCGGTCGCTTCGACTGGCATTTCGGCGTCGACGAGATTGTTCACATCGTGGAGGGCTCGGTCATCGTCTCGTCCGCAGACTCCGAGCCGCGCACCTTGCGTGCCGGGGACGCGGCGCTCTTCCGAGCCGGGACCACCGCTCTGTGGGAGGTCCCCGAATACGTGCGCAAGCACGCCGTCCTGCGTCGTCACCTGTCGCCGGCGGCGCGGTTCACCCAGAAGGTGGAGGACCGCCTGCGCCGGATTCTGGGCCGCTGAGCTGCGCCGACCTCGGTCAGATGGGGGAATTCATCATCGAGTCGGCCGCCATGTTCATGTAGTCGACGAGCTGCCGGCGGTGCTCGTCGTCGAGCGTCTTCTCGTCGATCGACGCGATCGCGGTGTGCATGCAGCGCAACCAGGCGTCGCGCTCGAGCGGCCCGATCCGGAAGGGATGATGACGCATGCGCAGCCGCGGGTGGCCCCGCTCCTCGGAGTAGGTGCGCGGGCCGCCCCAGTACTGCTCGAGGAACATCCGCATGCGTCGTTCGGCCGGACCGAGATCCTCCTCGGGATACAGGGGCCGGACGATCTCGTCCCGTGCGATCTCCTCGTAGAACCGTGCAGTGAGCCGGCGGAACGTCTCGGCGCCACCGACCGCCTCGTAGAAGGTCTGCTCGTCACTCATCTGTATTCGTTCACCGTCCCTCTCGACCGTCCATTGTGCCCGCTCCCGACCGCACACCGCCCGACGAGCCGTGCCGGGCGGGACCGTCACCGGATGTTCACCGGCCCGACCTGGACCGGTCCGCTGATTCGGGGTGCGATTCGGGAGCATCCGTGGTCCACTGTTCCCAGTCTTTTCGGAGGTCGTATGAAGCACAGCAGCAGCTCGCATCGACAACTCCCGCCCGCGGACGCCCCTGCAGGGGTGCCGGGGGCTACCACACTGCGCGTGGTGCACGACAGCACCGCGACGGTACCCGACTGGTTGAAACGTCGAGTGTTGCTGCTCAACGCCACCTACGAGCCACTCACGGCCCTGCCCGCTCGCAGGGCCGTGGTCCTGATGGCCGGGGGCAAGGCCGATACCGTGCACGACGATCCGCTCGCCCCGCTGGTGCGGTCGGCAGAATGGTCCGTGCAGCTGCCATCGGTGATCCGTCTGCGCAACTATGTGCGCGTTCCGTATCACGCGCGGGTGCCGCTCACCCGGGCCGCGCTCATGCACCGCGACCTGAACCGGTGCGCCTACTGCGGTGGCAAGGCCGAGACGATCGACCACGTCGTGCCGCGCAGCCGAGGCGGCGAGCACACCTGGGAGAACTGCGTCGCATGCTGCGCGCCGTGCAACCATCGCAAGGCCGACAAGCTGCTCACCGAACTCGGATGGACCCTGCGTGTGGTGCCGAATCCGCCCAAGGGCCGGCACTGGCGCCTGCTCGCCACCCTGCCCGAGTTGCACCCCACCTGGCTGCCCTATCTGGGGGAGGGCGCGGCCTGATCGGGCCGTTCTCCGGGGCGTATGAGGCCTTTCGGGCCCGGCTGGGCTAACGTTTGGCTGTGAGCATTCTCGAGACAACCCTGATCTTCGTCGGCATCCCGCTGCTGATCGTCTTGGTCTTCGGTGGGCTGTCCTTCGTCCTGAGCAAGTACCCGGGCTCCACGCCGTCGGACGACCCGTACACGCTCGACCGGAAATGGGAGCACGGACCGCTCCTGTGGACCGCGACCGACGAATCGACCCATCCCTGGAAATACCCGCATCATGGTCACGGTCATGCCGCTCTGACCTCGGCGGAGCTGATCGGAGGTACCGCAAGTGGCAAGTGGTGACGTGATCCAGCGTCCGGTCGTCGCGCCGGAGAACCTGCCGCACGGTGCGGCACTCACCGCGAGCGGACGCATCTCTGCCGTGCGCGGTCTCGGTCAGGCCTTCACGGGTGCGCCCTTCAAGGACCGCGACCTCATCACCCTCGACGACACGCTCACGCACGCGACGCGGATCACCAATGTGCGGTTCACCGTCTACATCGGTGACGACGAGAATCCGGCCGCGGCGACCGACGCCCTGCTGCCGACGACGCCGGACGCCGACAACTCGGTCCTCGTCGCCGTCTTCCCGAACCAGCGGAGCATCGAGATCCGCTCGGGTCGCACCGCCGCCGACCGCGCCACCGACCGGGTGCTGCAGCTCGGCGTGACCGCGGCCGTGTCGTCCTTCGGCCAGGGGAATCTGCTCGACGGCATCACCAGTGCCGTCCGCGTCATCGCGAACGCCATGGTCGCTCCCTAGTCCGGAGCCCACGACCATCTGTGGCCCGCTGCCACTCCGCGAAGGAGAGGCGGCGGGCCACAGTCGTCTCATGTGGTCGTCTCATGTGGGCACCGCCCACGGTCGTTCGGTGAGGTCGGCGCGTCAGGACGCGTCGAACGCGCGTGCCTTCAACGAGCGCACGACCCCGGCACGACCCTCGACGACGAGCCGGCGCAGCGCCGGCGGATGGTCGCCGGCGAGGAACTCGTCTGCCGCAGCCACCGACTGCTCACTGATCGACCACGACGGGTAGAGCCCGATCACGACGGTCTGCGCGACCTCGCTCGAACGACGCTCCCACACTCCCGGCACCTCCGCGAAGTACCGCGCGACGTACGGCTCGAGCAATTCGCCCTGACCGGCCGGGGCGAAACCGCCGATCACGGCGCGCGCCGTGATGTTCGGGACGCTGTCGTCGTGCACGACGGTCTGCCACACCTGCTCCTTGACGGCCTCCTGCGGACGGGCCGCGCGGGCGGCCGCCGCCTGGCGGGCACCCGCGGCCGTCGGGTCGCGTTCGGCCTCCGCGTCGATGAACGGCGACTCCACGCCCTCGGCGTCGACCTCACCCGCCGCGGCGAGCGCCTGGACGATCCGCCAGCGCAGATCGGTGTCGACCGTCAGCCCGGGCAGGCCGACCGTCGCCGGATCGGCGCCCAGCAGCTCCTCGAGCACCTCGGTGTGCCAGGGCGACAGGTACGCGGTGGTCAGCGCGTTGACGAACGCGAGCTGATGGTCGGAGCCGGCGACGGACTCGCGGGCGAGCTCGAGCAGACGGTTGGCGAAGTCCGCCCGGCCCTGCTCCGCGGCCCAGGACGGGTCGGCGTAGCTCTCCAGCGCGGTGTGCGCCTGCATGAGCAGACGCTGGACGACACCGACCTCGGTCTCGGCGGCGATACCGCGCTGCACGAGGGCGACGAAATCGCGCGCCTTCATCTCGGCCTGACGGGTCATCTCCCACGCCGCCGACCACACCAGGGTGCGCGGCAGCGACTCGGCGATGTCGCCGACCCGGTCTATGACGGTCGCGAGCGACTCCTCGTCGAGCCGCACCGAGCAGTACGTCAGGTCGTCGTCGTTGACGAGGACGAACGCGCCGCGCGGCACGCCCACCAGATCGGGGACCTCGGTGCGCTCGGCGGCGTCGACGTCGATCTCCACGCGGTGCGTGCGGACGAGCTTGCCGGAGCCGTCGTCGTCGTACACACCGATCGCGAGGCGGTGCACGCGGAACTCACCGGCGCCGGGCTGGGCACCTTCCTGCACCACCGCGAAACGCGTGAAGTGTCCCTGGTCGTCGACCTCGAAGTCCGGTCGCAGGATGTTCAGGCCGGTGGTCTTGAGCCACTGGGCACCCCAGTCCGACAGGTCGCGGCCGGAGGCCTTCTCCAGCGCGGCGAGCAGGTCGTCGAAGGTGGCGTTGCCGTAGGCGTGGTCGCGGAAGTACTCGCGCAGACCGGCGAGGAAGGGCTCCTGCCCCACATAGGCGACGAGCTGCTTGAGCACCGACGCGCCCTTGGCGTAGGTGATGCCGTCGAAGTTGACCTCGACCGCGGCGAGGTCGGGGATGTCGGCGGCGATCGGGTGCGTCGACGGCAGCTGGTCCTGCCGGTAGGCCCACGACTTCTCGACGTTCGCGAAGGTCGTCCACGCGTTGGTGTACTCGGTGGCCGAGGCCTGGCACAGCACCGACGCGAACGTCGCGAACGACTCGTTGAGCCACAGGTCGTCCCACCAGCGCATGGTGACGAGGTCGCCGAACCACATGTGCGCCATCTCGTGCAGGACGGTCTCGGCGCGGCGCTCGTAGGAGTAGCGGGTGACCTTGGACCGGAAGACGTAGTCCTCCAGGAAGGTCACCGCTCCGGCGTTCTCCATCGCCCCGGCGTTGAACTCGGGCACGAACAGCTGGTCGTACTTGCCGAAGGCGTAGGGGATCCCGAAGTTGGCGTGGTAGAAGCCGAAGCCCTGTTTGGTCTCGGTGAACAGTCGGTCGGCGTCCATGTACTCCGCGAGCGACGCTCGGCAGAAGATGCGCAGCGGGATGGTGCCGTGCTCGTCGGACCACACGGCATACGGACCGGCGATGAGCGCGACGAGATAGGTGCTCATCCGCGGGGTGGTGCGGAAGATGTGCAGACCCGGCTGCGCGGCCGCCGTCTGTACGGTGTCGGCGTTGGAGATCACGGCCCAGTCCTGCGGCGCGGTGACCTGCAGGTCGAAGGTGGCTTTGAGATCGGGCTGGTCGAAGCACGCGAACATCCGCTTGGCGTCGGCCGTTTCGAACTGCGAGTACAGGTACACCGCGTCGTCGGTGGGGTCGACGAACCGGTGCAGGCCCTCGCCGGTGTTCGTGTACAGGCAGTCGGCGTCGACGACGAGTTCGTTGTGAGCGGCGAGCCCGGTAAGGGTGATGCCGGTCTCCTCGGAGTATCCGGACACGTCGACGGGGTCGCCGTTGAGGGTCGCCGAATGCACGGTCTTCGCGATGAGGTCGATGAACGTCGAGGCTCCCTCGGTCGCGTCGAATCGCACGGTGGTCACCGATCGGAAGGTCGTGGTGCCCGGCGCGCCGGCACCGTCGGTGAGATCCAGTTCGATGCTGTAGTTGTCGACGGACAGGATCGCGGCCCGTTCGGCGGCCTGCTCGCGGGTCAGATTCGGTGGTGCCACGGGAGAACTCCTTCTCACGACGGAATGTCGGTCGGCGTCCATCCCATCATGATCGGCGAACCCTCACGGAGCGACGTCGGACAACGGCACCGTGGTGTCCGTCAGCCGGCCGACGTCGACGGGCCGCCCGGAGGCGATGAGTGCGCGGAGGTCGTCCCCGGCATCCCAGATGTTGACGTTCATCCCCGCCCGGACCCGCTGCTCGTCGTCGAGCCAGAACGCGAGGAACTGCCGTCCCGGCACGTCGCCGCGGGTGACCACCCGCGCGTCGCGGGGCGCGAGCCCGACATACTCCATGCCAAGGTCGTACTGGTCGGTGAAGAAATAGGGGAGCCGGTCGTAGGTCGCCTCACGTCCGAGCATCGTCGCGGCCGCGACGGCCGGCTGGTTCAGGGCGTTCGCCCAGTGTTCGACGCGCACACGGGTGCCGAGCAGCGGATGCTCCGCCGACGCGATGTCGCCGACGGCGACGATGTCCGGGTCGCTCGTCCGCAGCGATGCGTCGACGAGCACGCCGTCGTCCACCGCGAGTCCGGCGTCGCGGGCCAGCTCGATGTTCGGGCGCGCCCCGACCGCGACGAGCACGGCGTCGGCGGGCACCACACTGTCGTCGCCGAACCGGATGCCGCTCGCGCGACCGTCGTAGGCGACGATCTCGCGCACCGAGGTGTTCGTCCGCAGATCGACACCGTGCGCGCGGTGCAGGTCGGCGAACACCGCACCCATCTCCTCGCCGAGGGCACCGGACAGGGGTTGCTTCGCGGTCTCCGCGACCACCACGCCCGCGCCCCGGTCGCGGGCGTTCGCGGCGATCTCCATGCCGATCCATCCCGCGCCGATGACGGCCAGCCATCCCGCGTGGTCGGTCTCGCCCTGGATCGCGGTGAGCAGCGCATCGGAGTCCTCGATGGTGCGCATGACGTACACGCGTTCGGCGTCGGCTCCGGGAATCGGGACCGTGCGGGGCGTCGAGCCCGTGGCGAGCGCGAGCTTGTCGTAGTGGAGCGTCGACCCGTCGGGCAGCGTCACCGTGTGGGCGGCCGGATCGATCGCGGTGACCTTCGTGCCGAGCAGCAGTTCGACGCGGTGGTCGCGGTACCAGTCGCCGTCGTGCACCGTGAAGTCGGCGAGTTGCTTGCGTCCGGCGAAGTAGTCCTTCGACAACGGCGGTCGCTCGTAGGGCAGGTGCTCCTCCGCGCCGATGAGCAGGATGCGCCCGGGAAAGTCGCGGGCGCGCAGTTCCTCTGCCAGCTTGGCGCCGGCCAGACCCGCGCCGACGATCAGAAACGTTTCCTCACCCGACATCGTGGTGCCTCCGCTGTGATGCGTGCCGGACCTGCTTCCCGGCTCCGACGTTACGGCTACCGCCCGCACTACGGCCCGGTTCAGGAAGAATCGTCGACGGGGCCGTGTTGAACATGCTTGTAGTTGTCCGGCCCGTACGAACTCTTGTGAGGAGATCTCTTGAGCGACCTGACCGCCGCGTCCTCGACCGGCAAGGACATCGCCGACTTCTGGTTCGATCCGTTGTGCCCGTGGTGCTGGATCACCTCGCGCTGGATCCTCGAGGTCACGAAGGTGCGCGACATCGAGGCGCGTTTCCACGTCATGAGCCTGGCCGTGCTGAACGAGGGGCGCGACCTGCCGGAGGAGTACGCCGAGCTGATGACGAAAGCCTGGGGCCCGGTGCGCGTCGCGATCGCTGCGGCGCAGAAGTACGGCGACGACATCCTCTCCCCGCTGTACACGGCGATGGGCACCCGCATCCACAACGAGGGCAACAAGGACTTCGCGGACGTGATCGCCGCGTCGCTCGCCGAACTCGACCTCGACGCCTCGCTGGCCGAGGCCGCCGACAGCGACGCCTACGACGAGGCTCTGCGCACGAGCCATCACGCCGGCATGGACAAGGTGGGCCAGGACGTCGGTACCCCGACGATCCATGTCAACGGCATCGCCTTCTTCGGGCCCGTCCTGTCGAAGATCCCGCGCGGGGAAGAGGCCGGCAAGGTATGGGACGGTGTGGTTGCCCTCGCGTCCTACCCGCACTTCTTCGAGCTCAAGCGCAGCCGCGACGAGGAGCCCGACTTCTCCTGACCGGGCACCGCCGTGGCGCTCGGTAGAGTGCAACGGCGTGTCGAACGATCATGTGGTCCGGCCGGCGACGGTGCACGATGTCGAGAAGGCGACGGCAACGCTCGGACGAGCGTTCCGCGACTATCCGTTCACCCGCTACACCGTCGACGGCCGGGACCACGAGACCCGGGTCCGCGACCTCCAAGGGCTCTTCCTCGCCGAGATCGGCATGCGCTGCGGCGAGGTATGGGTCTCCGACGACGTCGACGCCGTGGCCGTCTGGACGACGCCCGGCTCCACCGGACTCGAGGAGGCGTTCACGTCCGTCTCCGATCGGGTGACGGAGCTGCGGGGTGATCGTGCCCGCGCCGCCGAACTGGCCGAGCAGGCCACCGCGGAACTGCAACCGAGCGAGCCAGGGTGGTTCCTGGCCACGGTGGGCGTCGATCCCGCCTCGCAGGGGCGCGGCCTGGGACGGGCCGTCCTCGAACCAGGACTTCGCGCGGCCGAGCGGCAGGGGGTCGCGGCCTGTCTGGAGACCTCCTCGGAGGCGAACGTCGCGCTCTACGAACGTCTCGGATTCGTCGTTACCGGTGTCGTGGAGCTGCCGGACGGCGGCCCGAAGGTCTGGGCGATGCGCCGCTGACCTGCCGGGGCGGGGTTCGCCACGCTCGGGACCGAAGGTCGCAACGCTCCGCCGTACAGACTTGTGCTCACTCCGAATTCGATTCTCGGCTTCGGGTCGGGCGCGGACTACCGTGATGCATCACGGCTCGCGGCCTCCGGACTGCCAGCGGCACCCACCCGCCGCGCTACGGTGCCCTCTGACCCGCCCCCGGCGTGGTGCCCTCTGACCCGCCCCCGGCGGGGTGTGCTCCGACCCGCCCCTCGCACGGCGAACGGCGCGTGCGGGCGAGCGGACGAGTCTCGTTAGACTCGGCCCATGCGCGTTTACCTGGGAGCCGACCACGCGGGCTTCGAACGGAAGAATGAGATCATCGAGCACCTGAAGAAGAACGGCCATGAGCCGATCGACTGCGGTGCGTTCGAGTACGACGCCCTCGACGACTACCCGGCCTTCTGCATCGAGGCTGCTCGGCGCACCGTCGCCGACGAGGGCAGCCTCGGTATCGTGCTCGGTGGCAGCGGTAACGGCGAGCAGATCGCCGCCAACAAGGTGCGAGGTGCGCGCTGCGCCCTCGCCTGGAGCGTCGACACCGCCAAGCTTGCGCGCGAGCACAACAACGCGCAGCTCATCGGCATCGGTGGCCGCATGCACAGCCTCGAGGAGACCCTCGCGATCGTCGACGCCTTCCTGTCGACCGAGTGGTCGAACGAGGAGCGTCACCAGCGCCGTATCGACATCCTCGCCGAGTACGAGAAGACCGGCGAGGCTCCGGCAGTTCCCGGCGCACCTGCCTGATCCGTGCCCGAAGGACACATCCTGCACCGGCTTGCCCGGCTGCACCACGAGTGGTACTCGGGTGCGCCGGTGCGGGTGTCCAGTCCGCAGGGGCGGTTCGCCGACGGTGCCGCCGCCGTGGACGGGCGCGTCCTGACCCACGCGGACGCGTGGGGCAAGCATCTCTTCCACCACTACGAGGGCGGTCTCGCCGTCCACGTGCACCTCGGTATCTACGGTGAGTTCACCGACCGCGAGTTGCCGCTCGGCGAACCGGTCGGACAGGTGCGGATGCGGATGATCGGCGCGCGCCACGGCAGCGACCTGCGTGGTCCGGCGGCGTGCGAGGTGCTCACCCCCGGCGAGGTCGAGGCGATCGAGGCCCGGCTCGGTCCAGACCCGCTGCGACCCGACGCCGATCCCGAGCGGGCATGGCGCCGTATCGGCAGATCACGCACCGCGATCGGCGCGTTGCTCATGAACCAGGCCGTCATCGCCGGCGTCGGCAACGTCTACCGCGCAGAAGTGCTCTTCCGTCACGGCATCCATCCGGAACGTCCGGGAAACAAGCTGTCCCGCAGAGAGTTCGACGCGATCTGGGCCGACCTCGTCGAACTGATGAACGTCGGTGTGGAGCACGGGCGCATGCACGTCGTGCGACCCGAACACGACCACGGCGCACCGGCCTACGCCAAGAACAGGCCCCGGACGTACGTCTACCGCCGTGCCGGCGAACCCTGCCGGATCTGCGGGACTCCCGTTCTGCACTCGGTCATGCAGGCGCGGAACCTGTTCTGGTGCCCGGTCTGTCAGCCGAGCTGACCCGACTCAGCTGACCCGACTCAGCTGACCCGACTCAGCAGATCCGACTCAGAAATCGAAGCCCCCGAAATCGAATCCGCCGCCGTCTCCGCCACCGAAGTCGCCGCCACCGAAGTCGTCACCGCCTCCGTACTCGTCGCCCCCGCCGTACTCGTCACCACCGCCGAAGTCGTCGCCGGCACCTGTCTCCGCCGACGGATCACCGACACCGGATTCGAATGCCTGCGCGTCGTAGGGGACACCGGCCATCCCGGCGAACATCGTCGAGAAGAGCAGCATCGAGCCGACGCCCCACGCGCCCGCGACCAGGGCGGGCTTCCACCACGGCTCCGAATACCAGCCCGCAGGGACAGGCCGGCCCGCGACGCGGCCGCCGGGGTAGTAGTTCGGCGTCGCGGAGGACGGTGACGGCGACGCGGCGATGGTGCGGCCCTCGAAGTCGACGGTGCGCTTCTCGGTGACCTCGCCGGCGGACTTCTGTCCGTCGAGCGTTGGGATCTCCGGCCCCGGGTCCATGCCCATCGCCAGGCGCGCAGCTCGGATGTAGTACAGACCTTCGAGCGCGGTCTGTTTCGCGAGACGCGCCTGCCTCGGCGAGTTCGCCTGCTCGATCTGGGAGCCGGCGGCGGTGAAGCGCTCGGAGGCGTCCGCCAGCGCCTGACGCGAGGCGTCGTCGGTGCCGGTCAGGTTGTAGATCTGGCCGCCGAGACGCTCGATCGCCTGCCGTGCGTCGGCCTTGGCGTCGTCGAGGGTGACGGTGCGGTGACGGGTGGTGCTCTTCTGGGAGCGGGAGACGAAGTACACCACGGCACCGACGGCGGCGAGGATGAGCAGAAGTTCCACGGGCCGATCCTTCCGGTGGGGGAGGGTCCTGTCCTCCAGCGTACCGACGCGGGGAGTCACTCCCCGAGGACCGCGCGCATCCCTTCCTGCAGGCACGAATCGAACGAATCGCGGTTGGGGACGACCGTGGGGTCCACCGCCAGGCCCATGCAGCAGGTGTCGCGATAGGACATCGCCGACGCGGTCATCATCGCGCCGTCGGCCGCACCGAAGCCGTAGTACCGCTCGATCTTCGCGCCGCCGACGTAGAGCGGCGCGTGGGAACCGGGGAGCGTGGACACCACCACGTCCCGCGGACCGACGGCGATGTCGGAGTGTGCTCCGGCGGAGGACGGGAACGAGATGTCGATGCGTCGCATGAGATCGACCGTGTCCATCGCGTGGATGTCCGCCTCGTCCTCGGGTGCCATAGGCACCGCCCCGCCGTCCGGCCCGGGGACGACGACACGCAGATCGTCGATCGAGCGGCCGTGCCGCCGCCGGTACTCGCTGCACGCGAGGAGCATCGCAGTGGAGAACCCGCTCGACACGCGGCAGCCGGCGCGTTCGCAGGCGTGACGCAGGGCGGCGAGATCCGCGTCGAGTACGTGCAGTCGCGGCGCGCGGGGTGCGGGCTCCTCGTGGTCGCCGGTGCGTCCGAGCAGGGCGTTGATCAATCCGGTGCCCAGCGAGGTGAACATGTGCGCCGCGGTGCGGAACGACTCGACGCCCTGTTCGGACACCGATCTCGCCCACGACAACATGGACTCGGACTGACCGGGTGAGGGTGCCGAGCCGAGATGCCGGAGCCGGATCACCAGCGCCGACTGGCCACCGCCGAGGCCGTCGAGCAAGGTCAGTTCCCAGCGCGGGTGCCGGAGACCCGAGGGGTCGGGGGCCGTGCGGGCGTAGGCGAGTACCTCCTCGAAAGTCGCCGGGGCGGGCAGGGCGACCCGCTCGAGATGCCACGGCGGATCCGAGTCGGGATGCCCGGCGCGGCGCGGCGGATCGAGCCCGAACGGCAGTTCCACCACCCGGTGCCGGAAACTGGGCGACTCGTGGTTGCCGGGCGCGAGCACGGCGGCGACCCGATCCCAGTCGGGGGTGGCATCGAGAAGGACCGCGGCGACGACGGAGGAGCCGGGAGAGAGGGCCCGAGGGAGGTCGTCGGAGGTGTCCTTCACAAGAGGGACGGTCTCATATCGTGAACGACGCACACCCCTGCTTGACTCTCGCTTTGCACTATCGAGTCGAAAAGGTGACACGTCGTTGCTGGATTCGGGATCTCCCCACGTGCCGGTTCTCACCTCCGTGAGCGCCCTTTCCGGCGTATCACCACCGCTGCGCCCAGACCCGCTGCGGCGATCCACGGTGCGCCGGAGACGAACGGATCGAGCCACTGGTGGTTGACGTCGGCACGCGAACTCCGCCGCCTCGACGCCCCGCCGTGCGCGGTGATCTCCGACCGGATCCCGCTCTCGGTCACGGGATTGTCGGGACGGCCCTGCATCAGGGCCCGGACCCGGCTCTCGGCGACGTCGATGCGGTCGGCGCCGATCAGGAGCAACCAGTGCGCGGCGCGGCCTTCGCTGTAGCGGCGGTAGGCGTGCCTGCGCACGACGCCGGACAGTCCCTTCAGCGGCGCCGTGGTGCCGAAGACCGGGGTGACGAAGGCATGCTCGATCGAGCGTTCGCGGGTCTCGTACCCGGGCTGGCGTTCGGGGAAGTCCCAGTGCGCGCCGGTCGTCTCAGGTGCGAAGCGTTCCTTCGGCACCGAGGGCCGATCGCGAGGATCCAGGTCGACTCCCCATCCGGGGATGCGGGCGCGCAGTTGGTCGGGGGTCTCCGGGGGTTCGGGCTTGTCTGCGGTGTAGGCCATGGCGGATCCTCCTCAACTCCCGTCGGCGACGATGATCGGCTTGATGCACCTGTCGAGCTTCGCCGAGAACATGTGGTAGGCCTCGGGGATGTGTTCGAGCGGGACACGGTGCGTGACGATGTCGTTCGGCTTCAGATGGCCGTTGCGGACGTGCTCGAACAGACGGGGCCACTGACGTTTGACGGGGCACTGGTTCATCCGCAAGGTCAGCCCCTTGTTGAGTGCGTCGCCGAACTTCACGGCACTGAAGATCGGGCCGTAGGCGCCCACTACCGAGACGGTGCCGCCCTTGCGGACACCGTCGATGGCCCAGTTCAGCGCGACCGGCGAGCCACCTTGCATCTTCAGTTTCGCGGCCGTGACGTGCTGCAGGAAGTTGCCGTCGGCCTCCGCCCCGACCGCATCGATGGCGACGTCCGCTCCGAGATGACCGGTGATCTTCTTCAGGTGGACGATGATGTCGTCGTACTCCGCGAAGTTGTAGGTCTCGGCGTGAGCGAAGGTCCGGGCCTTCTCCAGCCGGTACTCGAGGTGGTCGATCACGATGACCCGGCCGGCACCCATGAACCAGGCGGACTTCGCCGCGTACAGGCCCACCGGTCCGGCGCCGAAGACCACGACCGTGTCGCCCTCGACGATGTCACCCAGCTGTGCACCGAAGTAGCCGGTCGCGAGGGCGTCGGTGAGCATCAGGGCGTCCTCGCCGTCCATCCAGTCGGGCACGATCGTTGGGCCGACGTCGGCGAACGGCACCCGCACGAACTCGGCCTGGCCGCCGTCGTAGCCGCCGCAGGTGTGCGAGTAGCCGTAGATGCCGCCGACCGCGGTGGCGTTGGGGTTGACGTTGTGGCAGTTGGAGTACAGGCCGCGCGCGCAGAAGAAGCACGACCCGCAGAAGACGTTGAACGGGACCATGACCCGGTCGCCGGGTTTCAGGCTCTGCACCGACGGCCCGACCTCGTGGACCACCCCGACGAACTCGTGACCGAAGGTCGTACCGACGCGGGTGTCGGGCATCATCCCGTGGTAGAGGTGCAGGTCGGAACCGCAGATCGCCGCCAACTCGACGCGCACGATGGCGTCGTTGGGGTGCTCGATCCGGGGAATGTCCTTCTCTTCGACGCGGACCCGATAGGGGCCGCGATAGACCATCGCGCGCATACGTGCTCCCTCGTCCTGGCTCGTGTGGTCGCGAATACCCGAGGGAAGGCGCTCCAAACGGCAGGTCGCGGGATCAGAGCGCGGGGACGTCCGGGGCGGGATGGGCTCCGCCGGACAGTGGAGGGGTCTGCGGTCCGGCGACGAACGCCCGGTGGAGCGCGTCGACGACGTCGGCGACGGCGTGACGGCGGGCGAACGCGCGTCGCTGCAGCATCGCCCCGGTGCCGCGGGCGAGGATCGCCTCCCACATCGCCACCGCGCACCGGCGGTCGCCGGCCTCCTCGAGTCGGGGGCCGATGTACCGGAGGAAGGCGCGGAAGGACTGCTGCGCGGTGGTGGGCCGCCCGGTGAACACGTCGACGGCACGTCCGGTCGGCCCCTCGCGAGCAGCGCACAGGTACGCGGCGTGGACGACCTCGTCGGCGACCGGGGGAGCAGTGATGCCCGCCCGGACCTCTCGTTCGGCGGTGGCGACGAGCGCGCGGACGAGCATCGCCAGGAGAACAGTCTCGTCGACGGTCGCCGGCACGTCGCTCACCCGGATCTCGACGGTGGGCAGATGCGCCGAGGGACGCACGTCCCAATAGACCATGCCCGGATCGAGGATGTTGCCGCTCTCGATCATCATGGCGACGATCGCGTCGTAGTGCTCCGCCGACGTGAACCGCGGGGGAGGACCCGCGCACGGCCACCGGGAGGCCATGATCGCCCGCCAACTGGCGTACCCGGTGTCGCGGCCCCGATGGATGGGCGAGTTGGCCGTCGCGGCCAGCAGGGTGGGCAACCATACCCGGACGTGATTGCACACCAGGACGGCGGTTTCGCGGTCCGCGACACCGACGTGGACGTGGCAGCCGCAGACCTCCTGCTCCTCGGCGAGACGTCCGTACCGCTCGGCCATCGTCCGGTAGCGCGGCACATCCGTCACGGACGCGAGCTTCTGGAGCGTGGGCGACACACCCGACGCGAGCAGACCCGCGTGCGCCTCCCGCGCGGCCGCGGCTGCGACGGTCCGGCCCTCGACGACACGCGCGCGCAACTCGGCCGAGCTGCGGCAGACCGGTGTGTTCACCTCGACCTGGATGCGTTTGAGCTCGTAGTCCATGTCGAGTCCGAGCCGGGCGGCTGCGGCCACGACGAGGTCGTTGCTCGCGGTCAGCCGTTCGGAGGTCGGGTCGACGAGGAAGAACTCCTCCTCGACGCCGACGGTCGGAGCGGGGGTCGGGGGCATGTCCGGAGTCGGTCTGTGGCGCCGAGGCATCGTTGCTTCCCTGCATAGCGAGGCGCCGTCGGTACAGCCGGCGCCGTCGTTGACGCCGGCGCCTTCTCGACCGACCGCTGACCTACGGGGGTGAGACGACGATACTCGGATTTCACACCGGAGAACGGCATTCGATGGTGGAGAGGGACCGACCGGAGGTGGGGCGGGGCTGGTCCCTCCACACCCCCTGCGGTGTCATCCGACGACGCCCCACCCATTCGCGGTCGCGTCCGCTGGAGGGACGCGACGAGGAATCACGACGCGGTGGTTCGTGCGGTCGTCGGAATGCGGATGGGCTGGGCCGGACGGGACGGTCCGGAACGACGAAGCCCGCCGGTGCTGTGTGCACCCGGCGGGCTTCCTCCGTGGAGGGGATGACGGGAATCGAACCCGCGTAGCCAGTTTGGAAGACTGGGGCTCTACCATTGAGCTACATCCCCGTTGCGGCTGCAGCGCCGGTGTCGACCGGTGCTGCGGCTTGCGAGATGAGACTGTACCGGACCTCGCTTTGGATTTCATAATCGGGGGGCCGTAGGATTCTGCGATGGGTCCCGCGGTCGGATGCGGTGCCTTCACGACCGGGATGTGGCGCAGCTTGGTAGCGCATCCGCTTTGGGAGCGGAGGGTCGCAGGTTCGAATCCTGTCATCCCGACCAGATCGAACAGCGTCAGCGCGCTCAGTAGTGACACGAACGACCGACAAGAGAGCACGACAGAAGGAGCATGTCCGTGAAGAGCACCGTCGAGCAGCTGAGCCCGACGCGAGTCCGTATCAATGTTGAGGTGCCCTTCGAGGAGCTCCAGCCTGATTTCGACCGCGCTTTCAAGGCCCTCGCCGGCCAGGTCCGCATCCCGGGCTTCCGCCCCGGTAAGGCACCTCGCAAGATCCTCGAGGCCCGCGTCGGCCGCGGAGCCGTCCTGGACCAGGTCATCAACGAGGCCATCCAGAGCCGCTACAGCGAAGCTGTGACCGCGAACGACGTCAAGGTCATCAGCCAGCCCGAGATCGACGTCACCAAGCTCGAGGACAACGTCGAGCTGGCGTTCACCGCCGAGGTCGACGTGCGTCCCGAGATCACCCTCCCCGATTTCTCCGAGATCGCCGTCACCGTCGATCCCGTCGAGATCACCGACGAGGACATCGCCGAGCAGCTTCTGTCGCTGCGTCAGCGCTTCGGCACCCTGACGGGTGTCGAGCGTCCGGTGCAGGACGGCGACTTCGTCTCCATCGACCTGTCCGCGACGGTCGACGGCAACGAGGTTCCCGAGGCCGCCACCGAGGGCCTGTCGCACGAGGTCGGCTCCGGCCAGCTCATCGACGGACTCGACGAGGCGATCATCGGCCTGTCCGCCGGCGAGTCGAAGGAGTTCACCTCCACGCTGGTCGCCGGCGAGTACGCCGGTAAGGAAGCCGTCGTCACCGTCAAGGTCAACACCGTCAAGCAGCGCGAGCTGCCCGAGGCCGACGACGAGTTCGCGCAGCTCGCGAGCGAGTTCGACACCATCGGCGAGCTCGAGGCCGACCTCCGCGAGCGCGTCCAGCGCGTCAAGCAGGTCGAGCAGGCCGGCCAGATCCGCGACAAGGTCCTCGAGGTTCTCCTCGAGACCGTCGACATCCCGGTTCCCGAGGCTGCCGTCCAGGCCGAGGTCGACAGCGCGCTGCACGACGCGATCCACGAGCTCGATCACGACGAGACCAAGCTGAACGAGCTGCTCGAGGCCCAGGGTTCGAGCCGCGAGGAGTTCGACAAGGAAGCACGCGAGTCCGCCGAGCGTTCGGTGAAGACCCAGCTGCTCCTCGACGCGATCGCCGAGGCGGAGAACACCACGGTCGAGCAGCAGGAGCTGACCGAGCGCATCTTCTTCCAGGCGCAGCGCTACGGCATCCCGCCGGAGCAGTTCATCCAGCAGATCAGCCAGGCCAACCAGCTCGGTGCCGTCTTCGCCGACGTCCGCCGCGGCAAGGCGCTCGGCACCGTCGTCGATCGCGCCAACGTGACCGACACCACGGGTGCGACCGTCGACACCGCCGAGCTGTTCGGCACCAAGAAGGACGATGACGCCGAGGGCGAGAACGCCGAGGCGGAGACCACCGAGGACTCGGCCTCCGAGTAGTCGGACGACCCGCGGAGATTCGAAACCCCAGGGGCCACGAATTTCCGCTTTCAGCGAAGAGGGGCGGGGCCCGGGGGGCGGGGGGGGCCCCCGGGGGTGTGGTTGGGGGGGGGCACCCCCCCGCCGCGCGGAAGGCGGGGGCCCCGCGGGCGAACAAAAAAGCGGCCAGGACACGGGCCCCCCCGAGC
>NZ_LZMJ01000080.1:0-1459 GCF_001665495.1 Rhodococcus sp. 852002-51564_SCH6189132-a | reverse complement strand
GGCTCTTCGCAGTTAGCAGTGGCATTGGCGCCGGCTGGGTGCGACCCGACGTGATCGACGAGTGCAGGCCCACCGTACCCGGCGGCGTTGGTTCTCCGGGGTACGGAACCCGAACGCGATGCGGCCGACGTGCTTGACGATGCGGTTGTAGCCTTCACTGCGCGCATTCGACAGGCCGGTGGTGATCGCCAGGATCATCGGTTCCTGCCACGCCGAGATGGTCGTCGCCAGCTTGCCGATCTCCGGGACACGGCATGCCGCGCAGAACGTGTAGAACCGATACAGTCTGTCCCGGATCTCATGGCGAAGGCCACCACGATCGGTGCAGCGCAACACATCGCGCAGTAGTTCTTTGGCGATCCATGCCGCAGCGATGTCCCCGTGCGGGTCGGCGGCGGTCAGCTTCTCGAACAGGGCCGATCGTTGTTCGTTGGTCAGGCGTTCGGAGGCCCGCAACAACCGTCGTCGATTGATCCATTCGACATCGCTCTTGCGGCCGCGCCGACCCCGCTCGGCCTGGGTGACCCTGCGCCGGACGGTATCGACCATCTCGTTGGCCTTCTTGACCAGGTGGAACCGGTCCACCACCAGTTGTGCGTGCGGCAGTGCCTCGCGCACCGCCTTCGCATACACCGACGACATGTCGATCGCGACATGGGTGATCTGTGCCTTCCACGTCTCGTCGCGGGCGTCGAACCAGTCGATCACCACCGCCGAGGTGCGTCCGTTGACCTGCGCCAGCAACCCTTGATCGCCGGTCAGGTCGACCAGTCCGGTGTCCCACCGGTCCACCCATCTCCGTTCCCCGGTCTCGGGGCAAGTTTCCCATTTCGCCTTCCCGCGTCGGGTCTCATCGATCCCGAGCACCATCACCGGCTCAGGCTCGCCGGCCAGGGCGGCGTCGGCGACCACGACGAGGTGGCCGTGGACGGTGTGCCAGGCGCACCCGTAGTCGCCGGCGACCGCGGACACCGACCGGTCCCCGTCGAGGACCGCCTCGACCAGCAGCGCCTTCGCTCGTGGCGTGACCCGTGCCCGGGACGGCACCCCCGGCGTCGACTCGGTGAACACCTTACGGTCACAGGAGGTATTGGTGCACAACCATTTCCGTTTCCGCCACACCAACAGCGGACGGTCGGGTCCGACCTGCACATCCCGCGGTCTGGTGGTGACCCAACCCTTCGAGCGCGATGATTTCTGCCCGCACTGCGGGCACATCCCGACCCATTCGGGTGCCGTTGCGATCTGCACGATCCGGCTGCCCTCGACCGTGCGCTGCACCGATTCGACGATGACGCCGTCGAGATCGAGCAGCAATGAACTACCGTGGTGCATGCCCGCGTTCCTTGCTGTCCTGGATGCCTGAGAACACCCAGCTCACAAGGGCGCGGGCCCTTTTTCAATCACCGACACGGCAACGGGGTCGATCGGCACCAGCCCCTACCAAGTGCGAAGAGCC
>NZ_LZMJ01000079.1:0-28525 GCF_001665495.1 Rhodococcus sp. 852002-51564_SCH6189132-a | reverse complement strand
AGCACGGCCCGCCCCGGGGCAGGCGCGGCGGGTGGGCAAGCGCGTGCTCATCTCGCCCTCGGCGCGTCGGGCGCGTCGCGCGCGCTCACCCACGCACATACGAAAGGCCGGGGCGCGGCGCGCGCCCCGGCCTTTCGTATGTGCGTGGGTCAGCGAGCGCGACGCGCCAGACGCTCCGAGTCGGAGATCAGCACGCTCTTGCCCTCGAGACGCAGCCAGCCGCGGTGCGCGAAGTCGGCGAGGGCCTTGTTCACGGTCTCGCGGGACGCGCCGACGAGCTGCGCGATCTCTTCCTGCGTCAGGTCGTGCGTGACACGCAGGGCGCCGGCCTCCTGGGTGCCGAAACGCTGGGCGAGCTGGAGCAGTGCCTTGGCGACACGACCGGGGACGTCGGTGAAGATCAGGTCGGCGAGGCTGTTGTTGGTGCGACGCAGACGACGGGCCAGCACGCGGAGGAGCTGCTCGGCGATCTCGGGGCGCTGGTCGATCCACGCCTTGAGCGCATCGCGGTCCATGCTCACGGCTCGCACCTCGGTGACGGTGGTGGCGGTGGAGGTGCGCGGACCCGGGTCGAAGATCGACAGCTCGCCGAACATGTCGGACGGGCCCATGATCGTCAGGAGGTTCTCGCGACCGTCGGGCGAACGACGTCCGAGCTTCACCTTGCCGGAAACGATGATGTACAGCCGGTCGCCGGGCTCACCCTCGTTGAAGATGACATGGCCGCGCGGGAAATCTACAGGCTGAAGCTCTTTGATCAGCGCCGCAACCGCCGAGGGCTCGACTCCTTGGAAGATGCCTGCTCTGGCCAGGACCTCGTCCACGTGCGCTCCTTTTGGGAATGATTCGTCATCTACTGCCGGGTCTGCACGTCGACGGACTTCCTGGGCAGGTCACCTGTCAGGCGTACGAGCGCCCAGTCTATCGTGCGCGCTGCACGAGTGAGTGACCGATACCACGGAAACGATCGACGAACCCGATCATCGGTACCTCGAGGCTACCGGCAAGTAGTCGTTCAGCTGGCGCGGCGCGCGCGCAGATGACCGTCCGAATCGTCCGCTCCGTCGGTGCTCGGTCCGCGGCGGCGGCGACGCTGGAAGCGGGCCAAAGCCCCGGGGAAACCTTCACGAGCGAGTGCCGCGACATCGGCCTGGTCCGCTTTGTCGAGGAACTCTTCCACTTCCTGCTCACGGACGGACAACCGGCTCAAGCGCGCTTCGACACGTTCCATGGACAGTGCGAACAACATGAGCAGCACCGGGAAGAGGACGACAGCAAGAGCTTGCATACCCGGAAGTAAACACCCGCAAGGTCTCGGAAGAGACACGGGGCCGGATCCTGGGGAGAGTGTTTACGTAGAGTGGATCAGGTGCATGCCTCCCAGTCCGAGAGCCCCGAGACGGCCCCGCGCCGAGTGAACGGAAAGGCTCGCGGACCGGAGTCGCGACTGGCCCTCGTCCGTCGCGCGCGACGGATGAACCGGCGCCTCGCCGAGGCTTTTCCGCACGTCTACTGCGAACTGGACTTCACGAATCCGCTCGAGCTCGCCGTCGCCACGATCCTGTCGGCGCAGTGCACGGATGTGCGGGTCAACCAGGTGACCCCCGCTCTGTTCGCCCGGTATCCCGACGCCCGCGCGTACGCGGAGGCGGACCGCGCCGAGCTCGAGGAGTACATCCGCTCGACCGGCTTCTACCGCAACAAGGCCAACTCGCTCATCGGTCTCGGCCAGGCCCTGCTCGAGCGGCACGACGGCGAGGTTCCGGCCCGGCTGAAGGATCTCGTCGCGCTGCCCGGCATCGGCCGCAAGACCGCCAACGTCATCCTCGGTAACGCCTTCGATGTGCCGGGTATCACGGTCGACACCCACTTCCAGCGGCTCGTGCGTCGCTGGGAATGGACCGACGAGACCGACCCGGTCAAGATCGAGCACGCGGTGGGTGTGCTCATCGAGCGCAAGGAATGGACGCTGCTGTCCCATCGCGTGATCTTCCACGGTCGGCGCGTGTGCCACGCACGCAAGCCGGCATGCGGGGTGTGTGTCCTCGCGAAGGACTGCCCCTCCTACGGGACCGGGCCCACCGATCCGCAGACCGCGGCCACGCTGGTGAAGGGACCGGAGACCGAGCACCTGCTCGAGCTGGCCGGGCGGTGACGGAGTGCGTCCTTCCACAGCAGGCCGCTGGAGCCTGGCAGCTCTCGTCGTCGTCATCGCATTGATCGTCGCCATCTGGCCGCGCGACCGCAGCGACCCTCCGCCGGCCACCGGCCCGGGACCGGCCGCACCCTCGACCGCACCCGTGGACCGCCGGCCCCAGGACGGCGCGCAGGCCCTCGCTCCGCTGCGGGAGACCGCCGCACTCGATCCGTGCCCGCAGCCGGGCGGGTCCACGCCTGCTCCCGCCGGTCCGCTCGCCGGTCTGGTCTTCGAGTGCGTGAGCGACGGATCCTCCGTCGACCTCGCGGCCGCCCTCGCCGGAAGGCCCGCCGTGGTGAACCTGTGGGCCTGGTGGTGCGCTCCCTGCGCCGAGGAACTGCCGGTCCTCCAGGACTACGCCGCCCGGGTGGGCGAGGAGGTCACCGTCGTCACCGTCCACACCGACCCGAACGAGTCGAACGCCCTCGGCCGGCTCGCCGACTACGACGTGCACCTGCCGGGTGTGCAGGACGGCTCGGGTCGCGTACAGGCCGCGGTCGGCGCGCCCGCCGTCCTTCCCGTGACGGTGCTGCTCCGCGCCGACGGGTCGGTCGCCGCCGTGCTCCCCATCCCGTTCCGGTCGGCCGACGAGGTCGCCTCGGTCGTCGAGGAGCATCTGGGGGTGGCCGCATGATCCCCGAATGGCTCCGGCGTGTCGCCTCGGTGTCGCCGACCGACCCGCACGGTCTCAACCCGATCCTGAACCGTCGCGCCCCGCGCGTCGCGCGGGTGCGGCAGGCCTCGGTGCTGGTGTTGTTCGGCGGGTCGCCGGAGGCCGATCCGATGGCCCGCGGCGGACTTCCCGCCGACGCCGACGTCCTGCTCACCCAGCGCGCCGCGACGCTGCGGCAGCACAGCGGGCAGGTGGCCTTTCCCGGAGGCGCCGCCGATCCCGAGGACTACGGCGCCATCCACACCGCACTTCGTGAAGCGGAGGAGGAGACCGGCCTGGATCCGTCCGGGATCCGGCCGCTCGCCGTGCTCCCCGAACTGTTCATCCCGCCTTCCGGCTTCGACGTGACTCCCGTGGTCGCCTACTGGGAGACCCCGAGCCCGGTCGGAGTGGTCGATCCGAAGGAGGCGACCCGCGTGGTCCGGGTGTCGCTGCACGAGTTGCTCGACCCCGACAACCGTTTCCAGGTCCGGCACCGTCTGGGTTATCAGGGCCCGGCCTTCCAGGTGGACGGGATGCTGGTCTGGGGTTTCACCGCGGGTGTGCTCGCGGGTCTGTTCGCGGTATCGGGGTGGGAGATCGAGTGGGATCACCACGACGTCCGTGATCTCGACGTCGTACTCGCCGAACTGGAGACGGGGGTGGTCGAATCATGACCGGATCGGGCTGGATCGATCTGATCATCGTGGTGATCGTCCTGATCGCCGCGTCCTCCGGGCTCCGGCAGGGCGCCGTCGCCTCGGCGCTGGCCTTCCTGGGTGTGCTGCTCGGTGCGGTCGCGGGCATCCTCATCGCCCCGCACGTGCTCGTGCACATCGACGATGCGCGCATGCGCATCCTCGCCGGCATCGCTCTGATCGTGGTGCTGGTGGTGATCGGCGAGGTGGCCGGCATGGTGCTCGGACGTGCCGCGCGCAGCGGCATCCACAGTCCGGGTGCGCGGGCGGTCGACAGCGTCGTCGGTGCCGGTCTGCAATCGGTCGCGGTGCTCGTCGCCGCGTGGCTGCTCGCCATCCCGCTGACCGCCACGACCCAGCCCGCCGTCTCCGCAGCCGTGCGGGGATCCCAGGTGCTCGGGACCGTCGACGACGTCGCCCCCGACTGGATGCGTGCGATCCCCAACGAGTTCTCGGCGTTGCTCGACACCTCGGGTCTGCCCGAGGTGATCGGGCCGTTCGGGCGTACCCCGATCGCCGAGGTGGAGGCACCCGACGGCGGTCTCCTCGAAGGATCGGTCCCGGCCCGGCTGCAGACGAGCGTGCTGCGCATCAACGGTGTCGCACCCAGCTGCCAGAAGGCACTGGAAGGATCCGGTTTCGTCGTGGCCCCTGAACGGGTGATGACGAACGCGCACGTCGTGGCCGGAACCGCAGCGGTGACCGTCGATACGGACGGCGGCCCGCTCGAAGCGACCGTCGTGCTGTTCGATCCGGAGGTGGACGTCGCGATCCTCGCGGTGCCGGGACTGACCGCGCAGCCGCTGGATTTCGCCCCGGAGCCGGCGGAGTCGGGTGACGACGCGATCGTGCTCGGCTACCCGGGCGGCGGTCCGTACACGGCGAGCGCGGCGCGGATCCGCGAGACGCTCGACCTGCAGGGCCCGGACATCTACCGCGGCGGCACCGTCGAACGCGAGGTGTACACGGTGCGCGGCACGATCCGGCAGGGCAACTCGGGGGGTCCGCTGGTCGATCCGTCCGGCGATGTCCTCGGCATGGTCTTCGGCGCGGCGGTCGACAACACCGACACCGGTTTCGTTCTCACCGGTGCAGAGGTGAGCCGGCAGCTGGAGATGGCCGGGGTGAATCAGCCGGTTGCGACCGGCGCCTGCATCGTCTGACGTCTGCCCGTCCGGCGGACGGGCAGATCAGTCGAGTCCGCGGACGAAGTCGGCGAGCAGTGCCGTCACCGCTTCGGGCTTCTCCTGATGGGCGTAGTGGCCGGCCCCGTCGACGAGTTTCAGGATCCGTCCGGGGGCGTGCCGCACGCAGCGTCGGAGGGTCGCGGCGAGCACGTAGGGATCCAGCGCGCCGTGCAGCTGCAGGATCGGCAGGGTGAGCTCGACGTCCATGGCCTTCATGAAGCGGCGACCGTCGGGACGCCACTGGCTGCGGAACGCCCAGCGCTGGTATTCGAGGGTCAGGTGCGCCGTGCCCGGGATGCGGATCGCGGTGCGCAGCCGGTCGACGACATCGGCGAACTCGTCGGTGCGTCGCCAGTCCGGGCCGCACCGCACACGCATCAGCCGTTCGATCTCCAGGCCCTTGTCGCGAACCAGCTTCCGTTCGGGACGCCACGGCAGCTGGTAGGCGAGGAAGGTCGGCACCAGAGCCTTGCGTTGCGCGCGGTCGCGCAGGGTCGCGTCGCGCAGCGAGATGGGGTGCGGGGAGTCGACTACCGCGATGGCCCGCACGACATGCGGATGGATCACCGCGGTCGCCCAGCACACGAGGCCCCCGTCGGCATGGCCCACGAGGACCGCCTCGGTGTGCCCGAGCGCGCGGATCAGTCCCGCGATGTCGTTCGAGAGCGTCCAGCCGTCGTATCCGCGGGGCGGCTTGTCCGTGTCGCCGTAACCACGCAGGTCCACCGCGACCGCCCGGTAGCCGAGATCGGCGAAGGCGGTGAGCTGGTGACGCCACGACCACCACAGGTCGGCGAAGCCGTGCACGAACACCACGAGAGGTGTGTCCGGGTCGTGCGGACCGGCTTCGACGGCATGGAAGCGGATGCCGTTGGCGTGAATGTCTCGATGCGTCCACGGTCCGGGATACCGGACCGTGGACGGGTCGGGGACGGGCACTGGCTGTTCCGGTTCGTCAGCGGGTGACGCGGCGCGGCGCGGCGTGGCGCGGGCCGTCCGCATCGTGTCCGTCCTGGCTGCTCGGGAGGATCGACGCGGTCTGCTTGAGCGAGTCGATGGTCTTGTTCGGTGCGCGCAGCTTCCGGACCCGCATATAGCCGATCAGGGCCAGCAGGCCCGTCACCACCAGCATGATCAGGAAGACGATGAGGAAGGCGAGCCAGCGCGCCACCCAGACATCGAGGAGTTCGGCGAGAAAGAAGAAGAAGAAGAACGAACTGAAGGTCAGCACGGCGAGCGCGAGGATGAAGAACAGGCTGCCCTGCACGCCCTTCTTGACCTCGCCGGTCACCTCGGCCTTGGCGAGCTGGACTTCGGCGCGGAACAGTGTGGACAGCTGTGTCGCTGCGTCGCGTACCAGTTCGCCCACACTGGCATCGCGGGGTGTCGGAGCGTCCACCTTCGTCAACGGGATGCCCGAAATGCTCGACGGGACTCCGTTCTCCGGACGATTCGCGTTCGTCACGCTCACTACTCGACCCCTTCGGTTGGTTCGTTCCGTTGGCGGTGGGCGCGCCCACGCCGTAACAGTAGCGCCGACCCGAGGACAGAGGCGATCAATGATGTCACCAGCACGGCGGCCTTGGCGATCTCGGCGGGCTCGCCACCGTGGATGTCGCCGAGCGAAAGTTCGGCGATGAGCAGGCTCACCGTGAACCCGATGCCGCCGATCACGGCGAGCGCGAGCACGTCTCCCCACATCAGCCCGGTCGGGCGGGTGGCGAGACCGAGCCGGATCGAGATCCAGGTCGCGCCGAAGATCCCGACGGTCTTGCCGAGGAGCAGTCCGAGGACGACGGACTGGCCGACAGGATCGGTGAACACCTGGCCGAGCATCTCCGCACCGATGGGTACACCGGATGCGAACAGGGCGAACAGCGGGACGCACAGACCGGCGGACCACGGTTGGATGTGGTGGACCAGCCGCTCGGCGGGTGCGTAGTCCTCCCCGGGATCGGTGCGGACACGGGTGAGCAGGCCGAGGAGGACCCCGGCGACGGTCGCGTGGATGCCTGCGTTGTGCATGGCGTACCAGGTGAACAGTGCGAGCGGCACATACAACCACGGCGTGGTGATGCGCTTCTGCTGCGCGAACCAGTACGCCGCCGCTGCGGCCACTGTGGCGAGCAGCCACGCGACGGCGAGTCCCGAGGTGAACAGGATCGCGATGAGCGCGATGCCGATGAGGTCGTCGACGACCGCCAGGCTCAACAGGAACACCCGGGCGCTGGTGGGGATGCGCGAACCGGTGAGGGCGAGCACGCCGAGAGCGAAGGCGATGTCGGTCGCGACGGGGATCGCCCAACCCCGGTCCATTCCCGGCGCACCCCAGCCCACGACGGCTGCGATGACGGCAGGAAGGATCACGCCGCCGCATGCGGCGATCACGGGCAGGATCGCCTTCCTGCGATCGGCGAGTTCGCCTGTGACGAGTTCGCGCTTGAGTTCGAGGCCCGCGACGAAGAAGAAGACGGCGAGCAGGCCGTCCTTGGCCCAGTCGCCGACCGAGAGGTGCAGGTGCAGGAACTCCGGGCCGATCTCGAAGTCCCGCAGAGCGACATAGGAGTCGCCGAAGGGGGAGTTGACCCAGATCAGCGCTATCGCTGCGGCGATGAGCAGCAGTGAACCGCCGACCGTCTCGGTGCGGAGGAAGCGACCCAGAGGTGCGGTCCAGGTGGGTGAGGAGGTGTCGGACACGGGCGTCTTTCGCTGGGCGGATACGGGCACGGGCGAACCGTCGCCGACCAGACTTCCCGGCACACCGGGGAAGAGTCTAACGCCGGACGGAGGGCGTCCGTAGGGGTGTCCGATTTGCGGTGGGCGGAAACTCGGGTGTTCACTTTCCTAGCAAGTGGGATCTGGTCTCAGAATGTGAGTGGAGTAGTGGGGATGGTTCAGTGAGCACATCGGTCGGAGTCGAGGACGGGGGTTCCTCGCTCGTCGCAGGCGTTCCGCGCCGGCGCATCGTCGTCGCCAGCATGGTCGGCACGTCCATCGAGTTCTACGACTTCTACATCTATGCGACAGCCGCCGTCTCGGTCTTCCCGCACCTGTTCTTCCCGCAGGGCAACAGCACGACCGCGCTGCTCGCCTCCCTCGCGACCTTCGGTATCGCTTTCGTCGCCCGCCCGGTCGGATCCGTCGTCTTCGGGCACTTCGGCGACCGCATCGGCCGCAAGGTCACGCTCGTCGGCTCGCTCCTGACGATGGGCATCGCGACCTTCCTCATCGGCCTGCTGCCGACCTATCACCAGGCCGGGCTCATCGCACCGGCGTTGCTGGCGCTCATGCGCTTCTGCCAGGGCCTGGGTCTCGGTGGGGAGTGGTCGGGTGCGGCGCTGCTCGCCACCGAGACGGCCGAACCCGGCAAGCGCGCCTGGGCGGCGATGTGGCCGCAGCTCGGCGCACCCATCGGCTTCATCGGCGCCAACGGCCTGTTCCTGATCATCGCGCTGGCGCTCGGCCACGACAACGGCGATCCCGACCTGTCGAGCGCCTTCCTCGAATGGGGCTGGCGCATTCCGTTCCTGCTCAGCGCGATCCTGGTGATCATCGGGCTGTACGTGCGGCTCAAGCTCGAAGAGACGCCGGTCTTCGCCAAGGCCGTCGCCGAGGGCAAGAAGGTCAAGACGCCTCTCGCCGAGGTGTTCAAGAACAGCTGGCGTGAGCTGATCATCGGCACCTTCGTCATGCTCGCGACGTACACGCTCTTCTACATCATGACCACCTGGGTTTTGAGCTTCGGAACGGGCAAGACCCCCGAGGAAGGTGGCCACGGTGCCGGTTTCCAGTACGCGGACTTCCTCGTGCTGCAGCTGGTCGCGGTGCTGTTCTTCGCCGCGGCGGTTCCCGTCGCCGGGTGGCTCGCCGACCGCTACGGTCGCCGCTCGACCCTGCTGGTCGTCACGGGCGCGATCATGGTGTTCGGCCTGTGCTTCCAGTTCCTGCTGTCGAGCGACGGCATGAGCTCCGGACGCATGCTGTTCTTCCTCATCGTCGGCATGCTGCTCATGGGTCTGACTTTCGGGCCGCAGAGTGCGATCCTGCCCGAGCTGTTCCCGACCAACGTCCGCTACACGGGTTCCGGAATCTCGTACAACGTGTCGAGCATCCTCGGTGCCGCGGTGGCCCCCTTCATCGCGACGTGGCTGGCCACGAGCTACGGCGTCGGCTGGGTGGGCATCTACCTGCTGATCGCCGCGGCGACGACCTTCGTCGCGCTGCTCGTCGTCAAGGAGACCCGCGACCGGTCGCTCGACGAGGTGTAGTCGTACCGACCGCGAAAGGCCCCTTCCGGATCCGATCCGGAAGAGGCCTTCGTCGTTCGGCTACTTGCCGCGGATCGCGTCGAAGACGGCCGGATCGACGAGCGTCGAGGTGTCGCCGAGCTCGCGGCCCTCGGCGACGTCGCGCAGCAGGCGGCGCATGATCTTGCCCGACCGGGTCTTCGGCAGTTCCGGCACAACGGTGATCTGACGGGGCTTGGCGATCGGGGAGATCTCCACCGCCACGTGATCGCGCAGTTCCTTGATGAGCGTGTCGCCGGTGTTCTCGACGTGCTCGCGCAGGATCACGAACGCGACGATGCCCTGACCGGTGGTCTCGTCCGCCGCGCCGACGACCGCGGCCTCGGCGATGGACGGGTGCGACACGAGCGCCGACTCGACCTCCGAGGTGGAGATGCGGTGACCGGAGACGTTCATGACATCGTCGACGCGGCCGAGCACCCACAGCGCTCCGTCGTCGTCGTAACGCGCACCGTCGCCGGCGAAGTACCAGCCCTGCTCGGCGTAGCGCGACCAGTAGGTCTCGCGGTAACGCTGCTCGTCGCCCCAGATGCCGCGCAGCATAGCCGGCCACGGCTGATCGAGCACCAGGTAGCCGTTACCGCCCGCGCCGAGCGGGGTGGCCTCGTCGTCGACGATCTTCGCCGAGATACCGGGCAGCGGCGCCATCGCCGAGCCGGGCTTGGTGGCGGTGATGCCGGGCAGCGGCGAGATCATGATCGCGCCGGTCTCGGTCTGCCACCAGGTGTCGACGATCGGGGCCGAATCCGCGCCGATGACCTCGCGGTACCAGCGCCACGCCTCCGGGTTGATCGGCTCGCCGACACTGCCGAGCAGACGGATCGACGACAGGTCGTGGGCGTCGGGGATCTCGCGACCCCACTTCATGAACGTGCGGATCAGCGTCGGGGCGGTGTAGTAGATCGACACCCCGTACTTCTCGATGATCTCGAAGTGCCGGTGCTCGTTCGGCGAGTTGGGGGTGCCCTCGTAGACGACCTGGGTGACACCGTTGCTCAGCGGGCCGTAGACGATGTAGCTGTGGCCGGTGACCCAGCCGATGTCGGCGGTGCACCAGTAGACGTCCTTGCCCGGCTTGTGGTCGAAGACGTAGTGGTGGGTGTACGACGCCTGCGTCAGGTAGCCACCCGAGCTGTGGATGATGCCCTTGGGCTTACCCGTGGTGCCCGAGGTGTACAGGATGAACAGCGGGTGCTCGGAGTCGAACGGCTGCGCTTCGTGCTCGGGGGAGGCCTTCTCGACGGTCTCGTGCCACCACAGGTCTCGCCCTTCGGTCCACTCCACGTCGATGCCGGTGCGCGCGACGACCAGCACGTGCTCGATCGACTTTGCGTCGGCGACGGCCTCGTCGGCGGCGTTCTTGAGCGGCGCGGCCTGGCCGCGCCGCCACTGCCCGTCCACGGTGACGAGCAGCTTGGCCTGCGCATCGTCGATGCGCGACCGCAGCGCCGACGACGAGAAGCCGCCGAACACCACCGAGTGGGTCAGGCCGAGGCGCGCGCACGCGAGCATGGTGACGATGGCCTCGGGGATCATCGGCATGTAGATCGCGACGCGATCGCCGGCGACCAGGCCGAGCTCGGTGAAGGTGTTCGCGGCGCGGGAGACCTCGGCGAGGAGGTCGTTGTAGGTCAGCGACCGGCTGTCGCCGGGCTCGCCCTCGAAGTGGATGGCGACCCGATCGCCGTTACCGGCCTCGACGTGCCGGTCGACGCAGTTGTAGGCGACGTTGAGCTTGCCGCCGACGAACCACTTCGCGAACGGAGCGTTCGACCAGTCGAGCACTTCCGTCCAGGGCTCCGCCCAGTCGAGTCGTTTCGCCTGTTCGTCCCAGAATCCGAGCCGATCGGCGTCGGCCGCGGCCTGCAGTTCCGGACCGGCGTTGGCCGTGGCGGTGAACTCCGGGCTCGGCGGGTACGCCTTCGATTCGTGCTCCTGGGCTGCGCTCGTCATGGTGCAGGGCCTCTTTCCGGGATGGTTCCATTCGGGCTCTTGTGAGCGTAATCATCTGTGACCGGCGCCGCACCGTTGCATCGATATGCAACCCCGTCACTTTCGCTCATCGGTCGAATTCGCGCGACGAACGGCATTCGGGCACGACCGGTGAACCTCTCGTCCGCCCACCGCGTGCGCGCCGGTACCGTCGTCGGCGTGACCGACCCTCTTCAGCCTCTCGTCGACCTTCCGGGCGTACGCGACGCCGCCGACCGTGCCCGCGACGCGCTCGCGGAGGTGCATCGTCATCGAACCAATCGGCGTGGTTGGGCGAACACCGCCGCGGAGGCATCGGTGCGGGCCGCCCGCGCCTCGGCGTCGATCGACGGCGGGTCGATGGAACTTCCGCAGCCGGGGGAGAGTGGCGATCCGATCCTGGCCGGAGCGCTGCGGGTCGCGCAGTCGCTCGACGGCGACGCGCTCGACAACATGGTCGCGACGTGGCGACGTGCCCCGCTTCAGGCACTGGCCCGCCTGCACCTTCTCGCTGCCGCGGATCTCGTGGAGGACGCCGAGGAGCTGGGTCGTCCGCGGACGGAGCCGGGGGTCGCCGAGCGTCTCGACGGGCTCGCGCAACTCGTCACCGGGGGGACGAACGCCCCGGCGCCCGTTCTCGCTGCGGTCGTGCACGGTGAACTGTCCGTCCTGAAGCCCTTCGGGGTCGCCGACGGCATCGTGGCGCGGGCCGCGTCCCGGCTCGTGTGCGTCGCGTCCGGACTCGATACGCGCAATCTGGGCGTACCGGAGGTCCACTGGATGCGCCGGTTGCAGGCCTACCGCGACGGGGTCGCCGGATTCGGGGCGGGAACCGTGGAGGGCGTCGGCGGCTGGGTGCTCTTCTGCTGTGGGTCGCTCGAGGCCGGGGCTCGTGAGGCCGGCTCGATCGCCGAGGCGTTCGCCGGCTGAGTGCCGGGCGGGGCTTCGCCGGCCGAATCGCGGCCTGTACGCGAAACCCCCTGCACGCGAAAGCGGGTGGCATATCGATCGAGATCGATTCCGCCACCCGCTAGCACGGGCGGTCCGAGTTACCATGCGTGCTGAAATGGGTTGTGATTCAACGGCCTCGGCGATGATCCGGGTATCGTCGATTCGTCCTCGCAACGGGTGCGGGGTACTCGTCTTCGAAAATCCGGAACTCGCAGGCCCACAACACTCGTGCCCTTATAGTGGCATCGGCTTCGCGTGGGTACTCGGTGTCCGTGCTGGGAAGAACAGTCGGGAGATCGAATCTTCTCTTCCGATTCGGTCTTGGCCTTCCGTCCTTCCGTAACTCCTTTCTACCCCGTCCGCGAGATGTCGGCAAGCCCCCGACGGCAATGTTTGTTCTCGATTTCGCGGCGAGTGACCCTGAGTGTCAACGCATCCGGCGCTTGGCCAGTCGGCGGGTGGCACCCAGTATCAGTGCGGTCGCTCCGAGGGTCGCGGCGAGCGTCGCCAGGGCGCGCGGCGACGGACGGGCACGACGTCCGAGCGGTACGGGCCGGGCGAAAGTGAGAACAGGCCAACCGTTTTCGTTTGCTTCCCGGCGCAGCGGGCGGTCGGGGTTGACCGCGCGCGGATTGCCGACCTCCAGCAACATCGGCAGGTCGGTGGCCGAATCGGAGTACGCGTAGCTGCGGGAGAGATCGTAACCGTACTCCTCGGCGAGCTCGCGGATCGCGACCGCCTTCGCCTCCCCGAAGCAGTAGAACTCGAGCTCGCCGGCGTAGCGGCCGTCGACGATCCGCATCCGGCTCCCCGTGCTGTGGGAGGCACCGAGTGTCCGGGCGATCGGAGTCACCACTTCCTGGCCGGATGCGGACACGATGATCACGTCGTGACCGCGGGCCCGGTGATCGGCGATCAGATCCTTCGCCTCCGCGTAGACGAGCGGTGTCACGACGTCCTGCAGGGTCTTCTCGACGATCGATCCGACCTGCTCGACATCCCATCCTTTGCACATGTGCGCGATGTGTTCTCGCATCCGGTCCACCCGGGCCTGATCGGCCGCCGACAACAGGTAGAGGAGCTGGGCGTAGGTGCTCTGCAGCACGGCCCGGCGGCTGAGGAGACCCTCCTCGAAGAACGGCCGGGTGAACGCCAGCACGCTCGACTTGGCGATGACGGTCTTGTCGAGATCGAAGAACGCTGCGATGCGAGCCGAGTCCGGTGAGCCCCCCGTCGACGGGGCCGGTCGGGACGGATTCACGGACGTATCGGTCACGATCACCACAATAGGGGCGCGCCGCGCCGGTGTTTGAAGTTGCAAGCAGTCACGCCTAGCGGTGTACTATCGCGAATGCCCGGGTCGATACTCGGGTTGTGTTCAGCCCGACCCCCCGGGGCTGAACGCAGACGGCCCTCGCCTCCTCCCCCCTGGCGAGGGCTGTCGCTTTGTCCGAGGCCTTTTCCACACGTCTCCGTACTGTCTTCTACACCCGCCGACCTGCGCACAGGTGCGACGAGGGTGCGCACGGCCGGGTTGTCCACAGGCCCCTGATCCATCCACAGGCGGGGCTTCCGAGGCCGTTTCCGCGACACTCACGACCCCGTAGCGGGGCAGCCTGTCGGGCATGAACGACATCCTCGGACTGGTCGACGATCCCGCGCTGGTCGCCGACCTCCATCGTGTGGTCGCGGCGGCCGACCGCACACTGCACGAGATGTCCGTGCCGGTGCCCCGCAGGGCGTGGACCGACGCGGCGATCGTCGTCCTCGATGCGTCCGCCGCAGCGGCATGCGCGGCCGGATATCCCCGCCGCCCCGGCGTGATCCTCGTGTGCAGCGGGACGGCCGGCCTTGCGGACTGGCAGGCCGCCGCGACCGTCGGCGCCGAACACGTCCTCGCCCTCCCGTCCGAGGAGGTGGAACTGCTCTCGATCGTCGCGGCCGCTGACGAGCCCTCGACGGGTGCCGGCACCGTCCTCGCGGTCGTCGGAGGATGCGGGGGAGCGGGCGCGTCGACCTTCGCCGCCGCACTCGCCTGGGCCGCGGGGAACGACGAACGACGCGACACCCTGCTCGTCGACGCCGATCCGTTCGGCGCGGGACTCGACGTCCTGACCGGTCTCGAGGAGTGTCCGGGAGTGCGGTGGTCCGGTCTCACCGTCGACGGTGGACGGGTCTCGGCGCGTGCCCTGCGCGACGCCGTACCCGTATGGGCATCCGGGGTGGGCGTCCTGTCCACCGACCGCGAGAACACCGATCGGCTCACCGCGGTCGCCGCAGAGTCGGTCGTCGACGGGGTGCGCGGAGCGGGAGCAACCGTCGTCTGCGATGTGGGGCGCAGCTTCGACCCGGTCGCCGACGCGGTGATCGCACTGGCCGACCTCACCGTCGTCGTCGTGCCGGCCCGGATCGGTGCGGTGCTCTCCGCTACCCGGGTCGCCCGCACGCTCGCGGCGCGGGGTGAACCGGCCGGAGTCGTCGTCCGCGGGCCCGCACCCGGTGGCTTGCGAGCCGTCGACGTGTCCGACGCGGTGGGCCTGGACGTGCTCACCTCGATGCGTCCCGAGCCGGGCTTGAGCGAGATGCTCGAACGCGGGGGCCTGCGGCTGCGGTCACGCTCGCCGTTGCTCGGTGCGGCGCACGACGTGCTGGCGGCCGTCGGGGCCGACCGCGCCGGCCCGGGACGTGCGGCATGACCGGGACCCTCGGGGACGACCTCCTTTCGCGGGTCCGCGACCGGCTGGCCGACGAGACCGGGGAGCTCACTCCGACCCGCGTCGCCGCAGCCCTGCGCGCGGAATCCGGTGGAGTACTCGGAGACTCCGATCTGCTTGCGGCACTGCGGCATCTGCAGACCGAACTGACCGGTGCGGGCCCGCTCGAGGATCTGCTGGCAGACCCGGCCGTGACCGACGTGCTCGTCACCGCGCCCGATCGCGTCTGGGTGGATCGTGGCAACGGGCTGCACCTGACCGAGGTCACCTTCCCCGACGAGGCCGCGGTCAGACGACTCGCGCAGCGATTGGCGCTGTTCGCCGGGCGTCGGCTCGACGACGCCCAGATGTGGGTCGACGGCAGGTTGCCCGGGCACGGTGAGTTCGGTGTCCGGCTGCACGCGGTGCTCTCCCCGGTCGCGCAGGCCGGGACGTGCCTGTCACTGCGGGTCCTGCGGCCCACGACCCAGGGACTCGAAGCACTGCGGGATCGCGGTGCGGTCTCCGAGGTCGCCTATCGGTTGCTGCTGCGCATCGTCCGCGCGCGCCTGGCCTTCCTCGTCGTCGGCGGCACGGGTGCGGGCAAGACGACGATGCTCGCGGCGCTGCTCGGCGCGGTGGATCCGGCCGAACGCATCGTCTGTGTCGAGGACGCCGCCGAACTGGTCCCGGCCCACCCGCACGTGGTGCGCCTCGTGGCACGGGCACCCAACGTGGAGGGCGTCGGCGAGGTCACCGTCCGCGATCTCGTGCGGCAGGCGCTGCGGATGCGACCGGACCGCATCGTCATCGGCGAGGTGAGAGGCGCCGAGGTCGTCGATCTTCTGACCGCGCTGAACACGGGTCACGACGGCGGCGCAGGGACCGTGCACGCCAATTCGCCCGACGAGGTGCCCGCGCGACTCGAGGCTCTCGCCGCACTCGGCGGCCTCGATCGAGCGGCGCTGCACAGCCAGCTCGTCGCCGCGGTGCAGGTGATCCTGCACGTCCACCGCGGCAGCGACGGAGCGCGACGTCTCGTGGGGATCGGCGTGGTCGAGCGGGACCCCGTCGCAGGCGTGATCGTCACACCGGCATGGACCCACGACAGGGGCGACGAGCACGGCATGGACGCCCTCGAGCGGATCCTGCGTCGACGGGATGCGCCGTGAACGCGACGATCCTGTGCCTCGCGGCGGCGCTGTTCGTCCTGCCGTCGTCCTCGGCCCGCCGTCGACTGCGACGCGGGGTGCCCGACGCGGCGCCGCGCCCGATACCGCGCGCCCTAGTCGTCGGGGTGATGGTCGTCGTGCTCGCGACGGTTGTGGTGTGGGCGGGAATCACACCGGCTGTGGCCGGCGCGACCGTCGCGACGACCGCGGTGTGGCGTCGCCGAGCCCGGCGCCGCGCTGCTGAGCTCGATCGGCAACGACGGATGTTGCTGTCGGGACTCGACACCGTGATCGCCGATCTGCGGGTGGGGACGCATCCCGCCGACGCGTGCGAGACGGCGGCCCGGGAGACGGCCGGGTCCGTCGCCGATGCCTTCCGGGTCGCTGCGGCCCGGGCGCGACTCGGCGGGTCGGCGGCACACGGACTACGTTCGGCCACAGCATCCTCGAATGGTGTCGCCGACAGTCTGGGTCGTGTCGCCGATGCGTGGGCCGTCTCCGACCGCCACGGTCTCGCCCTCGCCGAACTGCTCGGGGCCGCGCGTATCGATCTGGCCGCGCGTATGCGGATCCGTGCCCGTACGGAGGCCGGACTTGCCGGTGCTCGGGCCACGGCGACGGTTCTGGCGGGACTGCCGGTGCTCGGGGTGGGTCTCGGGCAACTCATGGGCGCTGCTCCGCTCGGCATCCTCCTCGCCGGTGGGCTCGGCGGCGTCATGCTCGTGGTCGGCACTGCGCTGGTCTGTGTGGGTCTGCTGTGGACGGACCGGATCGCGGCACGGGTGAGGGCATGAGCGCGACGTGGGCGGTGTTGCTGGGAGCGGCCTCTCTCGTCGTCGCACCGACCCCTCGTGGAACCACCCGCTTGTTCTCCACGAGAACCCTTGCTGCCGCGTCGGATACAACTAAACCCGAGACCGACCCGCACGCGTTTCCCGCTGCCTTCGATCTCTTCGCGGCGTGCCTGCGCGCAGGGATGCCCGCCGGTTCTGCGGCGCGGGTCGTCGCGGAATCCGCTCCGCCCGACCTCGCGGCGGCGTTGCGGAGAGGTGCCGACCGATTGGCGCTCGGAGCCGATCCGGCCGATGCGTGGGGAGGTTCGGGAGCGGTCGACGCGCTGGACGATTTCGCCCGCGCGGCAAGACGATCCGCGAAATCCGGTGCGCCCCTGTCGGACACCGTCGCCGAACTCGCGGTCCGGCATCGCGCCGAGACGGAGGACCGGGTCGCCGCCGAGATCGATCGGGCCGGAGTACTCGTGAGCGGGCCGCTCGGTCTGTGCTTTCTGCCTGCCTTCGTGTGCCTGGGCATCGTGCCGGTCGTCGTCGGCCTGGCGCGGGACGTCCTGGGTGCGGGGCTGATGTGAACGTCGGCGCGGACGGTCCGCGCCGCTCGGATGGGAGGGACGGAAGATGGGGAAACGAACAGTGACCGAAGCGTTCGCACACGGTCTGCGTGGTCGCCTCGGCGGGCTCGTCGTGCAGGACGACGGCATGTCGACGGCGGAATATGCGATCGGGACCATTGCGGCGGCGGCTTTCGGGGCGGTGCTGTACACCGTGGTGACCGGCGATTCGATCGTGTCCGCGCTGACGGGCATCGTCGAGCGTGCCCTGAACACGGCGGTGTGATACCGACACATGCGAAAGATGCTCGGACGACGCTGGTTACGCGCTTTCGTTCGTGAGGACGAAGGCGGGGTCACCGTCGAAGCGGCTCTCGCCGTCGCAAGCCTGATCACGGTGCTCGTGCTGTGCCTCGGCGCGGTGCTGGGCATCGCGTACCAGGTGCGGTGCCATGACGCCGCCCGTGAAGCCGCCCGCCTCGCCGCGCGGGGAGATCAAGCGAGGGCGGTCGATGTGGCCACGCGAGTCGCGCCTCCGGACGCACGCGTGGCGGTACGCGAGGAAGGAGATCTGATCGTGGCGGTCGTGACTGCGGAGAGTCCGCTGCTCCCGTTGCTGACCCTCACGGCCGAGGCGGTGGCGGTGCGCGAGCCGGAAGGAACGCGATGAGGTCGGGCCCGTCCCTCCTCGGCGACGACGGGAGCGCGAGTGTGATCGGCTGCGCCGTGATGGCCGGACTCATCGCGATCACGGCCACGTTGCTGCACGTCGGGTCGGTCGTCGTCGCACGTCATCGTGCGCAGGCGGCGGCCGACCTGGTGGCGGTGGCGGTCGCCTCGGCACTGGACCGCGGGGTCGTGGAGGCTTGCGAGGCGAGCGAGGCGATCACCACACGGATGCGAGTACGATTGCGGCGCTGCGAGATCGAAGAGTGGGATGCGCTCGTCGAGGTCACCGCTGAGGTGTCGGCTCTCTTCGGCGGCAAGGAGGCGACGGCCGTCGCGCGAGCCGGTCCTGCCCGATGAGGCCCGTCGGCGGTCGCTCGCGGCCGTATCCAGCGCATTCGCGCTCGTTGCTTGCCTGTGCTCGCATCCAGCGGTTGCCGCCCGACCCGTACACGAAGCGGCTGCTGGCAGCCGTTCCCGTCCCGGATCCGGCCGAGTAGGCGTGCCGGTGGCCTGAATCGCCGTCACCCCTCGATCGCAGCGAGGACGGCATCGAGGACGGCGACCGCCCCGGCCTTGTCGAGCGGATCGTTGCCGTTCCCGCACTTGGGGGAGTACACGCACGACGGGCATCCGGCGGCACATTCGCAGGCCGCGACCGCATCGCGGGTCGCGCTGAGCCACTTGGTGATCCGGTGGTATCCGCGTTCGGCGAATCCGGCGCCGCCGGGCTGTCCGTCGTAGACGAAGACGGTGGGCAGCCCGGTGTCGGGGTGCAGATCGGTGGAGACGCCGCCGATGTCGCCCCGATCGCACGTCGCGAGCAGGGGGAGCAGGCCGATAGCGGCGTGCTCGGCGGCGTGGAGTGCCCCGGGCACGCGATCGGGGGTCACCCCGATCCGGTCGAGCAGGTCGGGGTCGATCGTGTACATCACCGCGCGGGTGTCGAGCGTGTGCTCGGGCATGTCGAGGGGAATCTGGTCGAGCACCTCTCCGGACGGCAGGCGGCGCAGATAGCCGACCACCCGGTGCGTCACCTCGACCCCCACGGACGCGACGGTGACGGGTCCGAACTCGCGGTGTTCGTCGACGGAGATGCAACAGATGTCGGTGATCTCGCGTGCGCTCGTCGACCATTCCGGGTCCTCGGCGTGCACGAGGGCGATGCCGTCCTCGAGATACAACTCGTCGACGACGACGGTCTCACCCTGGTGCAGGTGCACAGCTCCGGGATGGACGGTCGCGGGGGCGCGGGCGGCGTCGACGGTGCCGAGCATGCGACCGGTGTCGCCCTCGACGATCGAGACCTGGCGGCCGATCCCGCCGCGGATCTCGACATCACCGTGCGGTTGCGTTCCCGGGGTGACGAACCAGCCGTGCGGGCGGCGGCGGATCAGTCCCTGCTCCGCGAGGTCCGTGAGGACGTCGAGCGCGCCGAACTCCTCGACCTCGGCATCGCTGATCGGCAGTTCCGATGCGGCGCAGAGAAGTTGGGGCCCGAGCACGTACGGATTGTTCGGATCGGTGACCGTCGCCTCGACCGGTCGGTCGAGCAGTGCCTGCGGATGGTGCACGAGATAGGTGTCGAGCGGATCGTCCCGCGCGACCAGCACGACGAGCGAACCCTGCCCGCGGCGACCGGCGCGACCGCCCTGCTGACGGAAGGACGCGACCGTGCCCGGGAATCCGGCGACGATCACCGCGTCCAGACCGGCGATGTCCACGCCGAGTTCGAGGGCGTTGGTGCTGGCGACGCCGAGCAGACGGCCGTCGGAGAGCGCGGCCTCGAGGTCGCGCCGGTCCTCGGCGAGGTAGCCCGCCCGGTAGGCCGCCACCCGGTCGACGAGATCCGGTGCCGCCTCGGCGAGAAGCCGACGTGCACCCATGGCCGTGAGCTCGGCGCCGTGACGCGACCGGACGAACGCCAGGGTGCGGGCACCCTCGACGACGAGGTCGGCGAGAAGGCGCGCGGCCTCGGTCCCGGCGGCCCGCCGCACCGGGGCGCCGTGTTCGCCCGTGAGTTCGCGCAGCAGGGGCGGCTCCCACATCGCGACCGTGCGGGGTCCGTGCGGCGAGCCGTCCTCGGTGATCTCGCGGCAGGGTGCTCCGATGAGCCGGGACGCCGCTGCCCCCGGTTCCGCGGTCGTCGCGGAGGCGAGGACGAAGACGGGATCGGCGCCGTACCGGCGGGCCACGCGCCGGAGCCGACGCAGGATCAGGGCGACGTGCGAGCCGAACACACCCCGGTAGGAGTGGCATTCGTCGACGACGACGTACCGCAGGCGGCGCCACAGTCGGGCCCATCGTGCGTGGGCGGGCAACAGCGACAGGTGCAGCATGTCGGGATTGGTGAAGATCCAGTGCGAGTGCCGGCGCGTCCACTGCCGGATCTCGGTGGAGGTGTCGCCGTCGTAGGCACACGCGCACACGGTCGACAGGCCGTCGATGTCGGAGGTCAGTTCGGTGACCGCGCGCAGCTGGTCGGCGCCGAGGGCCTTGGTGGGCGACAGGTAGAGAGCGGTGGCCTGCGGGTCGTCGGCGAGCGCGCTCAGGACGGGCAGCTGGTAGGCGACCGACTTGCCCGACGCGGTGCCGGTGGACACCACCACGTTCTCCCCGCCGGCCGCGATGTCGGCGGCGCTCGCCTGGTGGTGCCAGGGACGCTCGACGCCCTGGTCGCGGAAGGCCCGGACGACGTCCTCGTGCGCCCACTGCGGCCAGTCGCTGTGGTGGGCGGGCCGGGCCGGGATCTCTGCGACGTGGGTCAGCGGTGACTCGCCCGTCGGGGTGCCGGCGAGCAGCCGGTCGAGCAGCTCGCGACCGTAGGTGGGGGCGGTGGCGTCGCCGTTGTGGAGGAAGGGCGAGCCGGTCACGCAGTACTCCGCTGGGTCGGACGAGGTGTCTGTCGAAAACGTCTGTCGGATAGGAACGTGTCGGATACGGCGAGGCTGTGTCGGATGCGGGAGACCCGGGTCCGGGACGAGTGGGGCCACAGTGGCCTCCCGTAACATGGGAGCAACAGCTACCCGTGGGTAATGCTACCGAGACATGAACAAGATCAGGGAATTGGCACGTTTGTGCCCATTCCTACTGTTGCGCGTGCCCAGAACGTGGTTGACTGACACCCGGTCGCAGCTTCTGTGTTCGTAGACTTGGAAAAGTGCACGCTCGCAGGATCGATGGTTGCGAGCGCGGTGCTTTAGCTCTTCCAACGGGGGACTCGAGAAGTACAGCGGTCGGAACCGGGACCTGGCGGATCGCGTACCCGGCGGTTCGTCGAATCCGGTGTTAGAAAGAGAAGGAAAAGCATGGCACAGGGCACTGTGAAGTGGTTCAACGCGGAGAAGGGCTTCGGCTTCATCGCTCCTGAGGACGGCTCCGCCGACGTGTTCGTTCACTACTCCGAGATCCAGGGTTCCGGCTTCCGCACCCTCGAGGAGAACCAGCGAGTCGAGTTCGAGGTCGGTCAGGGCACCAAGGGCCCGCAGGCCACCGGCGTGCGCGCACTCTGATCCACCCGCTCGAGCGAGCAACCGGGCAAGGTCAACCACCTCGCCCGATCGTCCCCCGTCGCCTCAGGTGATGGGGGACGATGCATTTCCGGGACGTGTGCGCGAACCGGTCGTGGGACCTCACCGCCTCGTCGCGCTCACGGAGCCGGGAGAGGAGGACCCGTGAGTCAACTGTCCTTCTTCGGGGCCGACACGATGCCGCCGGCCCTGGCCGACCTGAGCGGCCTGCTCGCGGCACACGGACGTGCGCGTCTCACCGACGACGGCGCCGTGCTGACCGTGGAGGTCGACGCCGAATGGCGCGCCCGTGCGATCGGGCAGCTCGTGACCGACACGGGAGTCGAGGCGGACATCGCCGTCGACGGCGAGCTGTTCACCGTCAGCACATCCGTCGACCCCGCTCTCGTCCCGCTCGCGACCCAGTGGAGCAGAGACGACGGCAAGACGGTCCCGACCGGCTGGGTCCCGTCCTCGCGGGCCCAGCGGGCGTGGTTCCTCGCGTCCGGTCGCATGGAGGTCGAGGGAGCACAGTATGTTCTCGGTCTGGATGCGACGGCTCCCGACACCCATGCAGTTCTGGCGCAGGCGCTCATGCGCGCCGGCATCGCACCGACCCTGATCGGTACGCACGGCACCGGTGGACCGGGGTTGAGGATCTCCGGCCGGAGGCGTCTGACGAGGCTCGTCGAGAACATCGGTGCACCTCCGGACGCCGACGCGGCACGACGGATCTGGCCGCACGTGGAACCGGGTGATCATCACTTGTGAAGAGCCGTTCCCCGAGGATGTGCGACCCTGTGTGTGGCCGCGTCTGGGGAACGGGTCGGTATACATGTCTTCGAACAAGGCGACATGTCGGCAATGAGGGAAGGTGCGGGCGGCACGGTGGCAGCACGGGAGAAGAGCACTGCGGGCGGTTCGTCGGGCACGCGTCGGCTCGTGATCGTCGAGTCCCCGACCAAGGCGAGGAAGATCGCCCCCTACCTCGGCCGCGACTACGTCGTCGAGGCATCGGTCGGTCACATCCGCGACCTGCCGCGCGGTGCCGCGGACGTCCCCACCAAGTACAAGGGCGAGTCGTGGGCGCGCCTCGGTGTCGACGTCGATCACGACTTCGAACCCCTCTACGTCGTCAGCGCCGACAAGAAGACCAAGGTCTCGGAGCTGAAGAGCCTGCTCAAGGACGCCGACGAGCTCTACCTCGCCACCGACCCCGACCGCGAGGGCGAGGCCATCGCCTGGCACCTGCTCGAGACCCTGAAGCCCAAGGTGCCGGTCCGGCGCATGGTCTTCCACGAGATCACCGAGCCCGCTATCCGCGCGGCCGCCGAGAACACCCGCGACCTCGACAACGACCTGGTCGACGCGCAGGAGACCCGCCGCATCCTCGACCGTCTCTACGGCTACGAGGTCAGTCCCGTGCTGTGGAAGAAGGTCATGCCCCGTCTGTCGGCGGGTCGTGTGCAGTCGGTGGCGACCCGCGTGATCGTGCAGCGCGAACGCGAGCGCATGGCGTTCAAGTCCGCCGAGTACTGGGACATCGCGGCCACGATGGACGCCGGCGCCGACGCGAGCCCCCGGTCGTTCGGTGCCCGCCTGGTCAACGTCGACGGTTCCCGTGTCGCCTCGGGTCGCGACTTCGGGCCCGACGGGAACCTGAAGTCGAACGGTGTCGTCGTCCTCGACGAGGACCGCGCCCGCCGCCTCGCGGAGGCACTCGCCGGTGTCGCGTTGACGGTGTCGTCGGCCGAGAGCAAGCCGTACACCCGCAAGCCCTACGCGCCGTTCATGACGTCGACGCTGCAGCAGGAGGCGGGCCGCAAGCTGCGGTTCTCGTCCGAGCGCACCATGCGCACCGCGCAGCGTCTGTACGAGAACGGCTACATCACCTACATGCGTACCGACTCGACGACGCTGTCCGAGTCGGCGATCGCGGCGGCCCGCGCACAGGCCACCCAGCTGTACGGTGCCGAGTTCGTCCATCCGACGCCGCGCCAGTACACCCGCAAGGTCAAGAACGCGCAGGAAGCACACGAGGCGATCCGTCCCGCCGGCGACGTCTTCGCCACCCCCGGCGAGCTGCACGCGCGCCTCGACGGCGACGAGTTCAAGCTCTACGAGCTCATCTGGCAGCGCACCGTCGCCTCGCAGATGGCCGACGCGCGGGGCACAACGCTGACGCTGCGCATCACCGGCACCGCGGGCACCGGCGAGGAGTGCACCTTCTCGTCGTCGGGCCGCACCATCACGTTCCCGGGCTTCCTCAAGGCGTACGTCGAGAGTGTCGACGAGGAGGCCGGCGGTCAGTCGGACGACGCGGAGTCGCGTCTGCCGAACTTGTCCGAGGGCGCGTCGGTCACCGCGACGAAGCTCGATCCGGACGGTCACTCCACCAATCCGCCCGCCCGGTACACCGAGGCGAGCCTGATCAAGACGCTCGAAGAGCTCGGGATCGGCCGGCCCTCGACCTACGCGTCGATCATCAAGACCATCCTCGACCGCGGCTACGTCTACAAGCGTGGCAGCGCGCTCGTCCCGTCGTGGGTGGCGTTCGCCGTCATCGGCCTGCTCGAGGCGCACTTCGCACAGCTCGTCGACTACGACTTCACGGCCGGGATGGAGGACGATCTCGACGAGATCGCCTCCGGTCACCGGCAGCGCACCGACTGGCTGACGCGGTTCTACTTCGGCAGCGACGACGGTCACGAGGAGTCGGTCGCGCGCAAGGGCGGCCTGAAGAAGCTGGTGGGGGAGAACCTCGAGGACATCGACGCCCGCGAAATCAACTCCATCCGCCTGTTCGACGACTCCGAGGGTCGCGAGATCCACGTGCGTGTGGGCCGCTTCGGTCCGTACCTCGAACGGATGGTCACCGACCCCGACAATCCCGACGCCGAGCCGACCTCGCAGCGCGCGAACCTGCCCGACGACCTGCCGCCGGACGAGCTCACCCTCGAATACGCCGAGAAGCTCTTCTCGACGCCGCAGGAGGGACGTGTCCTCGGTGTCGATCCGTCGACCGGCTACGAGATCGTCGCGCGGGAGGGTCGCTTCGGTCCCTACGTGACCGAGCTGATCCCCGATCCGGAACCCGAGCCCGAACCGGAGCCGGACGTCACGCCCATCCCCGTCGAGGAACTCGGCTCGGAGGGGGAGGGCGGCACGAAGACCGCCACCAAGAAGGTCGTCGCCAAGAAAGCGGCGAAGAAGGCTCCCGCGAAGAAGGCCGCGAAGAAGACCGGCCCGAAGCCGCGCACGGGTTCGCTGTTCAAGACGATGGACCTGTCCACGGTCACCCTGGAAGACGCCCTGAAACTGCTGTCGCTGCCGCGCGTGGTGGGGGTCGATCCGGAGTCCGGCGACGAGATCACCGCTCAGAACGGCCGTTACGGTCCGTACCTGAAGAAGGGCAGCGACTCGCGGTCGCTCGCCAACGAGGAGCAGATCTTCACCGTCACCCTCGAGGAGGCGCTGAAGATCTACGCGGAGCCGAAGCGCCGCGGCCGGCAGGCCGCCGCCACGCCGCCGCTGCGTGAGCTGGGCACCGACCCGGTCAGCGGCAAGCCGATGGTGATCAAGGACGGCCGGTTCGGTCCGTACGTCACCGACGGTGAGACGAACGCGAGCCTGCGCAAGGGCGACGAGGTCGAGTCCATCACCGACGAGCGGGCATCCGAGCTGCTCGCCGACCGTCGGGCACGCGGTCCGGCCAAGAAGACCGCGAAGAAGACGGCGGCGAAGAAGACTGCCGCCAAGAAGACCACCGCCAAGAAGACGGCGGCGAAGAAGACGGCGGCGAAGAAGACGACGAAGAAGGCTGCCGCGAAGAAGACGACGGACTGACGGTTCCCGTCGGGGTACGCGGATAGCCTCACGGTGTGTACCGCGAACTGCCGTCGGGAATCCTCGGCGTCACACTGTGGCGGTCCGGGCCGTCCGGTGCCCGCGTGGGCGGAACCCACGTGCTGCCGGACGGCTGCATGGACCTCATTCGGCACGCCGACGGCTTCCTCGTCGCCGGCCCGGACACGACGTCCCAGTTCTCCGATCTGGCGGCGGATCGACCGCTGACGGCCGTCCGGTTCGAACCCGGCCTGGGGCCGCGGTTCTTCGGTGTCGACGCGAGCGAGCTGACCGATCGACGGGTTCCGCTCGACGATCTGTGGCCGTCACGTCGTGTGCGTCTCCTCGCGGTTCGAGCCGAGGACGATCCCGTCGCTGCGCTTGTCGACGCCGTGCGGGGCGCGGTCGACGAACACGATCCGATGGCCGACCTCGCGCGGGCGCTGGCCGCCGGTGCGGCCGTCACGGAGGTCGCCGCGACCCTCGGCTGGAGCGACAGGACGCTGCGTCGTCGCTCGGCTCGGGCCTACGGATACGGACCGAAGACGTTGTCGCGGGTGCTGCGTTTCCGTCGGGCGGTCGCGCGTGCCCGGGCCGGCGACGACTTCGCCCGTGTCGCAGCCGACTGCGGGTACAGCGACCAGGCGCATCTGGCCCGGGAGGTTCGTGCGCTGTCGGGTGTCACCCTCGGTGAACTCGTCCGGAGTCATCCCGGGAGCGCGGCGAACAGGTCGAGACTGTGGCCGTCCGGATCCAGCGCGCTCGCGTAGCGCTGTCCCCAGAATGCGTCCCAAGGTGCCATCGTCGACGTGCACCCGGCCTCGATCAACGCCGCAAGTGTCTCGTCGACCGCGTCGGGGGAGCCACAGTCGAAGGCGAGCGCCGCCCCGCCTCCGGACGACGGCTCGAACTCCGGATCGAAGCTGCGGACGGACTCGACGGTGTCCCACATCAGGCGCAGACCACCGAGGAGAGTGACCTCGAAGTGCGGTACCTCGGGTGCTTCGGTGGGCAGGTCGAGGCCGAGCACTCGATAGCACGCGAAGGACCGATCGAGATCGGCGACGACGAGCCCCACTGCGGAGAAATGAATGGTCATGGCCCGACGGTAGGACCGAGCACGTGCGGCCGTCTTGAACGTTTCGGACACGTGATCCGGACCCGTCGGACCCGGTCGTTAGGCTGAGCGCATGCCCGGGGTCTTCGATCGTCTCGTCGGTCAACGCGATGTCGAGACCGAACTCGTCGCGGCCGCGGTAGCTGCCCGTCGGGGCGACACCGGGTCGGCGATGACGCACTCGTGGCTGTTCACTGGTCCTCCCGGGTCAGGTCGCTCGGTCGCGGCGCTGTGTTTCGCCGCCGCCCTGCAGTGCACCGACGAGGAAACTCCCGGCTGCGGGCGATGCCACGCCTGCACCACCACGATGGCCGGCACCCACGGCGACGTACGGCGGGTCGTGCCCGAGGGACTGACGATCAGCGTCAAGTCGATGCGCGACATCGTGCAGGTCGCGTCGCGGCGTCCCAGCACGGGCCGATGGCAGGTCGTGGTGATCGAGGACGCCGACCGTCTCACCGAAGGCGCCGCGAACGCGCTGCTGAAGGTGGTCGAGGAACCTCCGCAGCGAACGGTCTTCCTCCTGTGTGCGCCGTCGGTCGATCCAGAGGACATCTCGGTGACGCTGCGCTCGCGCTGCCGTCACATCGGGTTGGTCACTCCCAGCGCCGACGCCATCGCGCGCGTCCTCGAGGCCACCGACGGCATCGATCCGAAGACGGCGCAGTGGGCCGCATCCGTCAGCGCAGGCCACGTCGGCCGGGCCCGACGGTTGGCCACCGACGAGGGCGCCCGCGACAACCGGGCACGTGCCCTCGCTGTCGCCGGCGCGGTCCTGCGCCCCGCCACCACCTACTCCGCAGCCGACGACCTCGGCCGCAGCGCCGAGACCGAGGCGAAGGAGATCAGTGCGGAGCGCGACGAGCGCGAGACCGAAGAGCTGAAGACCGCGCTCGGTGCCGGCGGTACCGGCAAGGGTGCCGCGGGTGCGCTTCGCGGTTCGGCCGGGGTCCTCAAGGAACTCGAACGCACCCAGAAATCGCGGAAGACGCGAACCGAGCGCGACATCATGGACCGAGCCCTGATCGATCTCGCCGGTCTCTACCGGGACGCACTGGTGCACGCCTTCGGATCGCGGGTCACGCTCAACCATCCGGACATGTCGGATCGTGCGGCCGACCTCGCGGCGAGGACCCGGCCGGAGTCGCTGCTCGAGTGCATCGAAGCCATCCTCGACTGCCGGGAGGCGCTCGCCCAGAACGTCAAACCCCGCTTCGCTCTCGCGGCGCTTGCAGCCCGGTTGAGCTCGGCGTTCCGGTAGCCGAAGTGCCGGTTTGCGTCGGGGTGGGGGTAGTCCGCTAGACTTCGGACGCCGAAAGGCTCGCTGCCTTAGCTCAGTCGGTAGAGCATTTCACTCGTAATGAAAAGGTCGTCGGTTCGATTCCGACAGGCAGCTCCACGAAGGCCCCTCACCACGGTGAGGGGCCTTCGACGTTTCTGCGCGGTGTGCGATTCGCACGGATGATGGAGACATGTTGATGGAACTGTTCTCCTTGGTCCTGATCATCGGCGCTCTCGCCGTGGTGCTGCCTATGGCCGTCCGGGTCTTCCGGGACAAGGACCGTTGACGCGAAGCGACCGCGACCATCGACGCGCACGAGAGCGGTCTCGGACACGGCGTCGAAATCCTCGACAACCCGGTCACCGCGCAGCATGCTTCTCTCATGGCTGAGTCGTTGAAGGACCGGGTTCGGGAGAAGATCCTGCGGCAGCGCGCCGAGGATGGGGGCCGGCCGATCGGCGACGCCGAAGGGGACGACCCTCGCCTCATGGATCTCCGCAGCGACCTCGCGATGCTGGAGCAGGCCGGCGAGGACGATCCGATCGTCCAGCACCTCGCGGCGAAGTACTGGGTCCCCTGAACACCCTCACAACGACGCTTCGAAAGTCGATAAACCAGCTCTGACCTGGAGATTTGGTGTTCTGGGAGATGTTCGCGTAACTTATTCCAGGTCAGAGCGACACGGACACCGACCCGGTCCGAGAGGAACGGGACAACGAGGTTGGACGAAGGCGCCTGCAGATTTCACTGGTTCGAAACCTTCTGGTAAGGTTTGGAGCCGTGCCCGAGAGCCGGAAGGCCCTCGGATGAACAGTCACCCCGGAGTGAACGAATCGGAAGGTTCGGGAGCGATGGTGTGTGCGTGTTCTTTGAGAACTCAACAGTGTGCCGATGAATGTCAGTGCCAAATATTTTTGGTACTCCGCTCCATC
>NZ_LZMJ01000078.1:0-50517 GCF_001665495.1 Rhodococcus sp. 852002-51564_SCH6189132-a | reverse complement strand
TTCTTCAACATCTTCTTCTGCCCGGTTGTCACGCCGTCCATTTTGTGGGTTACGACTTCACCCTCGCCGACGTCGAGGACCTGACGTCGGACGACGGCCGCGGCGCGCTCGCGGGGGGCGCCGACCGGGAGCTGTCGACGCGTACGCGCCTCGCCGACATCGGCTGGGCGCGTACGCGTTTCGGCGATCGTGCCGGAATGCTGGTCGAAACCGTCATCCTGCGGCGCAAGACGGAGGCGAAGATCGCCGGCGGCGGCGAGTGGGTGCTCACCGACGACGCTCTGCAGCAGTCCACGCCCACGCGCGTCGCGGCCCACCGCGCGAAGCGGTTGCGAGGGCGCACAGTGCACGACGTGACGTGTTCGATCGGCGCCGAGCTCACTGAACTCGTCGGGGTCGCCGAGACCGTGATCGGCAGCGATCTCGACGACGTGCGGCTGGCGATGGCCGCGCACAACGTCCCCGGGGCGTACCTCCTGCGCGCCGACGCCCTGCGTCCGGTCACGCGAGGCACCACCGTCATCGCCGATCCCGCACGCCGTTCGGGCGGGCGACGGACCCACGATCCGGCCGCGCTGCAACCACCGCTGCCCGATCTCCTCGACGCCTACGCGGGCCGCGATCTCGCCGTGAAGTGCGCACCAGGACTGGATTTCGACTCGTTCGACTGGGCCGGTGAGGTCGAGGTCGTCTCGCTCGACGGTGGAGTCCGCGAAGCGTGCCTGTACTCGCCGGGATTGAGCACTCCCGGCGTGCGCCGACGGGCTGCAGTACTGCGTTCGGACGGAACCGGTTTCGAGATCACCGACGCCGCGGACGACGACATTCCGGAACGGGAGCCGGGGGAGTGGATCGTCGACCCCGACGGCGCGATCGTGCGCGCCGGTCTCGTCCGCCACTACGCGGCAGCCCACGGACTGTGGCAACTCGACCCGCGGATCGCCTATCTCACCGGCGACAGCCTGCCCGACGGAGTACGGGGTTTCCGGATCGTCGAGCGTCTCAAGTACAGCGAGAAGACACTCCGTCAGGCGCTCGCCCGCCACGACTGCGGCGCGGTCGAGATCCTCGTGCGCGGCGTCGACGTCGACCCGGCGGTATTGCGTCCGCGCCTGAAACTGCGCGGGTCGGCCTCGCTCAGCGTGGTGCTCACCCGCATCGGCCGGACGCCGGAAGCCTTCGTCTGCACGCCGTCGCGCTGACCGCCCTCACACGGGCGGCCGTCCTCACACGGACTGCGGTTCGCGCAGCACCACCACGTCCCCGTCGAGGGTCGTGATCACGAACTCCCCGCCCGGGCCGACGCCGGTGCCGACCGGCAGTCCGGTGGCGGGATCGAGGGGTTCCTCCTCCATCGTCGCTCCGTCCGCGAGATCGAGCACCGCCGCTGCGAGACCCCGATCGCCGTCGACGACCACATAGGCCCGGCCGTCGGCGGTCACCGCCGGCGCACCGTACGGAGTCACGTCCGCCCGCTCCCACTCGACTTCGACGCTGTCGCCGCCGTCGCGCAGGGCCGTCAGCGGGGCGCTGCCGTCGGCCGACGCGAGGAGCAGCAGTCCGTCCTCGGTGACGGCGGGACCGAGCGCCGTGGGACGGCCGGTCTCGTGGGTCCATCGCGCTTCGCCTGTCTCGGCGTCGAGCGCCCACAGGGCACCCTCCCCGTCGTGGACGTAGACGGTCGAACCGTCAGCAGACAGAACCGGACTCGTCACCGCACCTCCGGGGAGGTCGGGTACCGACCACTCCTCGATGACCACGGCGTCGTCACCGGCCGTGTAGCGCAGCGCCACGAGCGCCGACCTGTCCGAACCCGGACGCCACACGGTGACGAAGACACGGTCGGTGGCGGTGTCGACGGCCGGGGTGGTGGCGACCGGGCAGTCCTCCGAGCCCCCGAAGCAGGCGGGGAGGCCGTGATCGCTCGCGAGTCGCGGCAGGTTCTGCCCGTCCTCGAGGGTCGGCACCGGCACCAGATCGAACAGCGGTGCCTCGAGTTGTCCCGTCTGCGGGTCGACGACGTTGACCTGACCGAAATGCGTGACCACCAACAGGCTTCCGTCGGAGGTGAACTGTGCGCTGCGGGGGCTGCCGCTCACGGGAATGCGCCAGCGACGCTGGCCGTGCTCGTTGAACGACAGCAGTCCGCCGTCCTCACCGACGTAGATGTTCGCGACGCCGTCGGAGACGGGGGTGATCGTCGTGACGGCCGGGGCGAGACGCGTGCACCAGCGCTTGCGGCCCGTGTCCATCTGGAAGGAGAACAGATTGCATCCGGCCTCCGTCGCGGCCGCCACCGAGACCTGGCCGTTGGCCGCGATCCCGGCGGGGGAGCCGACCGGGCCGCCCAGCGGACGCGTCCAGCCGGGCGCGAGGTCGTCGACGCTCTCGGCGGTCGCGGTGTTGCTGTTGCGGGCATCGGAGTGCCGTCCCGGCCAGCCCCCGCTCGACAACACGTCGTCGGTGCCGGCCCCACCGCCGCACGCGCTCAGCGCGAAGACCACCGTCAGCGCCGGGACCGCGGTCCGCAGGACACCCCGCATCACTCAACTCCTCCACAGGCGAACGATTCGACGTGTCAGCGTATCGGGCCGGGGGTCGTGAGCCGCGAACGAGGCGGACCGTAGGCTGCCCCTATGACGAGCATGTGGGGTGCACCTCTGACGGCGAGGTGGCGCGGGTCCCGTCGGAGGGATCCCGAACAGGTACGATTCCTGACGCTGTCCTCTCTGAAATGGGTGCTGGACAACAAGGCGTACACGCCCTGGTACCTGGTCCGGTACTACCGCCTGGCGAAGTTCCGGCTGGCCAATCCGCACGTGGTGCTGCGCGGCATGGTCTTCCTGGGCAAGAACGTCGAGATCCACGCGACGCCCGAACTGTCGCGCCTCGAGATCGGCCGCTGGGTCCACATCGGCGACGGCAACGCCATCCGCTGCCACGAGGGTTCGCTCCGGATCGGCGACAAGGTCGTCTTCGGCAAGGACAACGTCGTCAACACCTATCTCGACATCGAGATCGGCGCGTCGACGCTGGTCGCAGACTGGTGCTACATCTGCGACTTCGACCACCGCACCGAGGACATCACCTACCCGATCAAGGACCAGGGCATCGTCAAGAGCCCCGTCCGGATCGGTCCGGACACCTGGATCGCCGCGAAGGTCACCGTGCTCCGCGGCACCCGGGTCGGCCGCGGTTCGGTGCTCGGAGCGCACGCGGTCGTCAAGGGAGACATCCCCGATTTCAGTATCGCGGTGGGTTCGCCCGCCAAGGTCGTGAAGAACCGTAAGGTGGCGTGGGAGAGCGCCGCTGCCGAGCGTGCCGCCCGGGAAGCGGCGCTCGCAGATATCGCACGGAAGAAGTCGGTAGACACGCCCGCGGGCGTCCCCCAGTAGCGACGCGGGCCGGGACACTGTCGGGGGACAGCAGATGGACTACTCGGAGTATCGGAGTCACGACGCGACCGGCCTGGCCGAACTCGTCGCGACGGGGCAGGTATCGGCGAGCGAGTTGCTCGAGACCGCGATCGCGCGGCTCGACACGGTCGAACCGACACTGAACACCGTCGTCCGCAGGCTCGACGACAAGGCCCGGGTCCTGGCACGCGAACCGCTCGACGGTCCGTTCGCCGGGGTGCCGTTCCTGCTCAAGGATCTGGGGCAGGATCTGGCCGGTGAGCCGACCTCGTGCGGGTCCCGTGTCCTCGCGGACCTGCCGATGGACGAGAACTCGGTGATCGTCGACCGGTGGCTCGGAGCCGGCCTGGTCCCGTTCGCCAAGACCAACACCCCCGAGTTCGGGGCGAAGGGCATCACCGAGCCCGAGGCGTTCGGGGCCACCCGAAACCCGTGGGATCCGTCGGTGACGCCGGGCGGGTCATCGGGTGGTTCCGCCGCGGCGGTCGCGGCCGGCGTCGTTCCCGCGGCGGGAGCGAGCGACGGCGGCGGCTCCATCCGCATTCCCGCCGCCTGCTGCGGGCTCCTCGGGCTCAAGCCCGGACGCGGACTCGTGCCCACCGGTATGCGCGGCGGGGAACCGCTGCACGGCGCGGCTACCAACGGGGTGATCTGCCGGACGGTGCGCGACGCCGCTGCCTTCCTCGACGTCATGGCGGGCCCGTACGCGGGTGGGCCGTATCTCGTCGAGCGTGCCCGGTCGTACGCGGAGGCCGCGCGCTCGGCGCCGAAGCGGTTGCGGATCGGATACGAGACCGCGTCACCGATCGGGACGCCGGTCGATCCGGAGGCGAAGGCCGCGGTGGACGCTGCCGTCGCGGTGCTCGAGGAACTCGGCCATCACGTCGAACCCGCCTCGACGGGTATCGACGAACGGCGTCTCGCAGAGGACTTCCTCATCATGTGGTTCGCCACGGCTGCCGCGGAGGTCGCCGAGGCCTGCCGCCTCACCGGAGCACGACCCGAGGACTTCGAGTTCGACACCCGCATCATCGCCGCCGTGGGCAAGGCGACCTCGGCGTCGGACTACATTGCGGCCCATGCCCGCTGGGCCGAGTACGCGAGCGGTCTCGCGCAGTTCCACGAACGCTACGATCTGCTGCTCACGCCGACACTCGCCTTCCCGCCGTCGCGCATCGGCGAACTCGACACGCCCCGCTGGATGCGGCGTGCCGGCGAGGCGCTCCTGCGTACCCGCACCGCGTGGATCGCGACCCGGGCCGGTTTCATCGACCGGGTGGTGGACGACAATCTGGGGCGCACCCCCTACACGCAGCTGGCCAATATCACCGGGCGCCCGGCGATCTCGGTGCCGTTGCACTGGACGGTGTCCGGTCTGCCGCTCGGGGTGCAGTTCGTCGGCCCACTCGGTGGGGAGAGTGTGCTCCTCGCCCTCGCAGGCGAACTCGAACAGGCCCGGCCGTGGTTCGATCGGCAGCCGCCGCTCGCTCCGGCCGAGTTGTCCGCTACCTCGTGAGTCGAAGGTCGACTCAGGGTCGGCCCAGTGGCTTCCGGTAGACGACCGTTTCACATAGGACCGCAAGAGCCGGAACGAGTTCCGGATGGCGCGTATCGAGCGGCGCGGGCTCCTCCGGCACGTACCCGAGCCGGGTGTAGAGCCGGTCGAGGAACACCTTCGACTCGTGTGAGGTGTCGCGCGGACGGATCACCTCGAGTTGCATTGCCTCGAAACCTCGCTCGGCGAACTCCGTCTCGACGGTGTCGATCAGGACGCGGCCGACGCCCGTGCCGCGGACCTTCGGGTCGGAGGCGAGCATCCCGAACTCGGCCGTCGTCGCGTCGACCGGGGTCACGCGGATACAGCCGACCACCCGGCCGTGCGAGCGGGCGATGCGAATGCTGCCCTCCCGCGCACATCGGGTGATCTCGTCCGTGTCGGTCCGTGTGGTGCCCGGTACCCACATGCCGTCCTCGGCCACCGCGTAGACCGCGTTGAGCAGTGCGGTGACGGCGACGATATCGGATTCGTGCGGTGCCAGGCGCTCGATTTGGAGCGTGTGCTGCTCGTTCATCCGCGGTCCGGGAGGGGACGTTGGGGGACCGTGGGGCGTGCGAGCGGGTGACGCACCCGCCGCTTCGCCGACGAGTAGACCTGCGCGGTTTCTTCGGCGACGCGGCGCCAGTCGAAGTCGTCGGTCAGTCGTGCCCGGGCCGCCCGCGCGCGCACTCGGGCGGCCTCGGGATCGTCGAGGGTTTCCCGGACGGCCGAGACGAGTCCGGCCACGTCGCCGGGCCGGAACGACAGTCCGGTCACGCCGTCGACCACGGCTTCGCCCAGGCCGCCGGCGGTGGACGCGATGAGCGGGGTACCCGCTGCGGCGGCCTCGAGGGCGATGATGCCGAACGGCTCGTAGCGGCTCGGCAGCACGATCGCGTCGGCGCCGTGCAGCCAGCCGAGCAGTTCGGTGTGGTCGAGGTTGCCGAGGAAACTCACCGAGCGTGCGACGCGGTGTACGCGTGCCTGCTCGCGCAGCCACTCGAACTGGGTGCCCTCACCGGCGACCACGAGGGTCGTGCCGGGATGCGAGCGGCGGATGCGGGGGAGCGCGGCGATCGCGTCCTGCACACCCTTCTCGTATTCGAGGCGGCCGACGTACAGCAGTCGTGCCGGCCCGGGACGCGGTTCGCGGTCGCGGTACGACCAGGTGGTGATGTCGATGCCGTTGCGGATCACGGAGATCTCCGGCAGGTCCGGACCGTACAACTCGGTGACCTCGTCGTGCATCGACGCCGAACACGTGATGAGACGGTCGGATTCGTTGGCGAGCCACCACTCGACGGAATGCACCTGGCGGTTGATCCGGCCCGACAGCCAACCGCTGTGGCGACCGGCCTCGGTCGCGTGCAGGGTCGACACGAGCGGCACGTCGAAGTACTCGGCCAGCGCGATCGCGGGGTGGGCGACGAGCCAGTCGTGGGCGTGGACGACGTCCGGATACCAACCTTCGCCGATGCCGCCGCGGGTCAGCCCGATCCCGGCGCGGACCATCGCGTGGCCCATCGCCAGCGTCCAGGCGATCATGTCCTCGCCGAAGTCGAAGTGGGGTGCGTCCTCCGCGACCGCCACCACGAGCACGCCGTCGGCGATGTGGCTGATCGTGGGGTGGGTCGACGCATCGGTGCCGGTCGGGCGACGTGACAGCACCACCACCTCGTTGCCCGCCGCGGCGAGTTCGGTGGCGAGATGATGGACGTGTCTGCCCAGGCCGCCAACGACGACGGGTGGGTACTCCCATGAGACGAGCAGAATCTTCATCGCGGGCCTCCGTGGCGTCCGGGCAGTCGTCGGGCGTCGAGTCCTGGGAAGAGATTGTCGGCGCGGTTCCATCCGTCGGCCAGACGCCGTGCCGTCTCGGTGCGTCCGGAGTCGACCGCCTCGGCGATCTCACGCAGGGCGTGGGCGTGTTTGTGCGCGCGGTCGCGGGCATAGGCGGCGGCGGTGTCCTTGCTGACCATGAACGCCCAGTCGCTGGAGACCGTCAGCAGCGCTTCGCGCACCATCTGGTCGTGCACGCGGTTGCGGAGCGCGACCGACGACATGCTCTGCTCGCGGGACTTGTCGATGCTGTCGAGGGTCGTGCGCACCACCTCGTCGTTGAGACGCACGAGATCGGCGACCTGGTCGCCGGCCCAGACCCGCCAGTCCTTGCCCGAACCCCACGACGAATTCTCGAGATCGACGGAGGCGCCGACGTATCCGCGGTCGCGGGCATCGGCGAGGGTTCCCACCTCGATGCCGGCCTCGGGAAGCGCGCGGAGCAGTCGTTCGAGGAAGATCGGACCTTCGAACCACCAGTGGCCGAACAGTTCCGTGTCGAAGGCCGCGACGACGAGTGCGTCCCGGCCGATGCGGCCGGATTCGCTGCGCAATCGCTGCCGGACGGTCTCGACGAAGTCGGCGACGTGCCGGTCGACGGCGTGCGACGCGAGTTCGGGATCGTAGGGCGCCTTCTCGTGCGAGGGCACCGTGCGGCCCGTGACGCGGGACGGTTTGAGTCCGGTGTCGTGGCAGTAGGTGTGGAAGTCGCGGTAGGCGGAGTGGCCGGGATAGCCGGACTTCGGCGACCACACCCGGTACGAGACCTGCAGGTCGCGGCCGAAACACACGACGTCCGAGTCGCGGACCGTGCGGCCGAGCGAGGTGTCGCCGCGCAGCGCAGGACCGTCGACCATGAAGTGCTCGACTCCCGCTGCGGCGTAATCGTTCTCCATGCCCGGCGTGTAACCGCATTCCGGGCCCCAGATGCCGCGGGGGCGATGGTTCCAGCGGGCGTGCGCGTCGGCGAGACCTTCGGACAACGAGAAGGTGCGCAGTCGCGGGTCGAGGAGGGGCTGGAACGGATGGGCGAGAGGCCCACCGAGCAGTTCGATCGCGTCGGCGTCGATCAGCTGCCGCACGACGGGGGATCCGCCGTGGCGCCATTGGGTTTCGAAGTCCTCCAGTGCCGCGGTGGCGGCGCGGTGCTCGCGGGCGCCGAGTGCGCGGTAGGACTCCTCCCGCATGCCGGCCGCCTCGTGCGCGCGCAGTTGCCAGTTGCCGAGCCAGTGGTGCATCCCGGCGAGGCAGTGCGGGTCGTCGAGTTGCGCGGCCAGTACCGGGGTGATGCCGAGTGTGAGCATCCGGGTTCGGCCTTCGGCGGCGAGCCGCCGCAGCACGTCGGTGACGGGCAGATAGGTCGCTGCCCACGACTGGTAGAGCCATTCCTCGCCGACGGGCCACCGGCCGTGGTGGGCGAGCCACGGGAGGTGGGAGTGGAGGACGAGCGCGAACATCCCGGGTTCGCGGGACGATGCGGCACTCACGGAGCGGTGTCCTTCGCTGCGGGGTCCTTCACGGCGATCGCGACCAGATCGAGGCTCGCATCGATGTTCTCGGGGACGATGGCGAAGTCGTCGGTGGAGACCATCGCGACGTCGGCGGTGAGATCGTCCGGCCACGGCTGCCCGGCGAGGGCGCGCTCGATCTGGGCGTCGATGAACGATCCGCCGTGCTTGGCATCGAGTGCGCGCAGCGTGGGGCCGTGGTGCACGCCGGTCATGAGTTCGACGCGGAAGCCGGCGTCCTCGAGCAGTTCGGTCAGTTCGGCGGCGTTCAGCTCACGGGTGTGGAAGGGGTTGAGCGGGGTGTCGCGGCCGGGGGAGAAGGTGATCCGGTTGGGAGTGCTGATGAGCAATTCGCCGCCGGGGGTGAGAACGCGGTGACATTCGCGTAGGAACTGTGTCTGATCCCACAAATGCTCGATCACCTGGAAGTTCACGACCGTATCGACCGATTCGTCCTCGAGGGGAAGTTCGGCGAGGTTTCCGTGCCGGATGTCCACGCGGGGGTAGCGCGCGCGGATGTGTGCGACGGCGCTCTCGTCGTAGTCGAGGCCGATCACGCGCGTCGCCACATCGGCGATCATGTCGGCCCCGTAGCCTTCGCCGGCGCCGGCCTCGAGCACGGCCCGGTTCACGCAACGGGGGAGAAAGTTCTGGTAGACGACCTCGTGACGTCGGAACCAATAGTTCTCCTCGGCGATGCCGGGGACCGTCCGTTCGCCGGTGAGGGGGAGGGCGTGCGCGTCATCGGCGCGGGCGGGGGTGTCGCTCACCGCCACGACATTAGACCTCTCCCCGGAGGGGTGGTCTCCGGTGTTCCAGATCACAGGTTTCGTCGTCCTTCCGTACGGCTATGGTGAACCGGGAATCCCGTCAAGTTACTGACTGGTAACTTAGCGGCTGATAATCTATCGCACACGCCGTGCGAAAGACACGAGTGCTCGGTTCAGGCAGCGCCTTGCCGACCAAAGGCAGCTACACACAGGAGGTCGACGCAGACCCATGACGAACATCGTCGTTTTGATCAAGCAGGTCCCCGACACGTGGTCCGAGCGCAAGCTCAGCGACGGCGACTACACGCTCGACCGTGAGGCCGCCGACGCCGTGCTCGACGAGATCAACGAGCGCGCCGTCGAGGAAGCTCTGCTCATCAAGGAGCGCGACGGCGGTGAGGTCACCGTTCTGACCGCCGGCCCGGACCGCGCCACCGACGCCATCCGCAAGGCGCTGTCCATGGGCGCCGACAAGGCGATCCACCTCAACGATCCCGCCATGCACGGCTCCGACTCGATCCAGACCGCGTACGCGATCGCCGCTGCGCTCGGCCAGATCGAGGGTGTCGAGCTGGTCATCGCCGGTAACGAGGCCACCGACGGTCGCGTGGGCGCCGTGCCCGCGATCATCGCCGAGTACCTGGGCCTGCCTCACCTGACGCACCTGCGCAAGCTCACGATCGCGGACGGCAAGGCCGCCGGCGAGCGCGAGACCGACGAGGGCGTCTTCGGCATCGAGGCTCCGCTCCCCGCCATCGTCTCGGTCACCGAGAAGATCAACGAGCCCCGCTTCCCCTCCTTCAAGGGCATCATGGCCGCGAAGAAGAAGGAAGTTCAGACCCTCACCCTCGCCGACATCGGTCTCGATCCCGAGATCTTCGGTGTTGCGAACGCTGCGTCCACCGTCACCGGTGTGACTCCGAAGCCCCCGCGCACCGCGGGTGAGCGCGTCACCGACGAGGGCGACGGCGGCAGCAAGATCGCTCAGTACCTGGTCGGCCAGAAGATCATCTGATCGCGCCCCGCGACAACATCTGACATATCTAGGAGAGAAGTAGTAATGGCAGAAGTACTCGTGCTCGTCGAGCATGCCGAGGGCGCGCTCAAGAAGGTCAGCACCGAACTCATCACCGCCGCGCGTGTGCTCGGCGAGCCCTCCGCCGTCGTCGCAGGTGCCCCCGGCACCGCCGACGCGCTGCAGGACGCCCTCGCCGCCGCCGGTGCGGTCAAGGTCTACGCCGCCGAGTCCGAAGACGTCGACAACTACCTGGTGACCCCGAAGGTCGACGTCCTCGCGTCGCTCGTCGAGTCCACCAGCCCCGCCGCCGTCATCACCGCCGCGTCCGTCGAAGGCAAGGAGGTGTCGGGCCGCCTCGCCGCCCGCATCGGCTCCGGTCTGCTCGTCGATGTCGTCGACGTCAAGGCCGACGGCTCCGCCGTGCACTCGATCTTCGGTGGCGCGTTCACCGTCGACGCCAAGGCCAACGGTGAGGTCCCCGTGATCTCCATCCGCCCGGGCGCCATCGAGGCCAAGCCCGAGGCTGCCGCCGCCGAGCGTGTGGCCGTCGAGGTTCCGGCCCAGGAAGAGAACGCCGTGAAGATCGTCTCGCGCGATCCGATCGTCGGCGGCGACCGTCCGGAGCTGACCGAGGCGTCGATCGTCGTCTCCGGTGGCCGCGGTGTCGGTTCGGCCGACAAGTTCTCCGTCGTCGAGGAACTCGCCGACTCGCTCGGTGCCGCCGTCGGTGCTTCCCGCGCCGCCGTCGACTCGGGCTACTACCCGGGCCAGTTCCAGGTCGGTCAGACCGGTAAGACGGTCTCCCCGCAGCTGTACGTCGCGCTCGGCATCTCCGGCGCCATCCAGCACCGCGCCGGCATGCAGACGTCGAAGACCATCGTCGCCGTCAACAAGGACGAAGAGGCCCCGATTTTCGAGATCGCGGACTACGGCGTCGTCGGCGACCTGTTCAACGTCGCTCCGCAGCTGACCGAAGAGGTCAAGAAGCACAAGGGCTGATCCGCTCCGGCAGATCGATCCCTGCGCGGCCCCGCTCCTTCGAAAGGAGCGGGGCCGCGTGCATTCTGCGGGAGTGTTCATCGGCGATGCATCGCCGCGACACCCCGTCGCCGCCGGCGCGCCTCCCACGGTCGTTACACCTTGGGGCATGACCACATCGCCGGTGCTGTACCGCCCGAGTGGGTTCACCGCTCCCGTCCTGTCCGGCCCCCGCTACTCCCTCGTCGTGTCGACGGAAGCGTCGGATCGCCTGGCTGCGCAACGCCTTCGGTACCGGGTTTTCTCCGGTGAACCCGGCTTCCGGATCCCCGATGCGGGGGGCGGATCCGACGCCGACCGGTTCGACGAGTTCTGCGACCACGTGCTGGTGCGCGATCGGGTCACCGACGACGTCGTCGGCTGTTACCGGATGCTGCCGCCCGAAGCCGCCCGCGAGGCCGGTGGGTACTACACCGCCACCGAATTCGATCTCTCCGCACTCGACCCACACGGGCGCGGCCTGGTGGAGATGGGCAGGGCCTGCGTCGATCCAGCCCACCGTTCCGGATCGGTCCTCACCCTGATGTGGGCCGGCATCCTGCACTATCTCGAGGCGACCGGACACAACGAGGTCGTCGGATGCGTCTCGGTGCCCATGCGCACGACGCCCGACGAACCCGAGGCGTCGAACGTCCGGGCCGTGCGCGACCTGCTGCTCGAACGACACGCCGTCGAACCCGCAGCGCGGGTCCGACCGCTGAATCCCGTGATGGTCGAAGGCCACCCGCTCGACGAGATCGCTCCGTTGCCGCGTCCCGTGGTCCCGCCGCTCCTGCGCGGATACCTGCGGCTCGGTGCCCGGATCTGTGGTGAACCGGCCCACGATCCGGACTTCGGGGTCGCCGACTTCGTCGCGATACTAGCCGTGGACCGGGCGGACACCCGCTATCTCGCCCGCCTGCGCGCGGCCGCCGAGCGTGCCGAGCGGGGGTCGCGGTGACTCGGGTCGGTACGACACGGGTGCACGCGTGGATGCCGTCGAGTCCGTGCGGGATCCGGTGCCTGCCGGACGGGACGGATCGTGTGGGTCTGCCGACGGTGTGGTTGCGCATCGCGACGGTCGCGGTCGTGCTGACGGTGGTGCCGCTCCTGCTGGCAGGACGGATGATTCCCGCGGCGCGTCGGGAGAGCACGGTGCGGCGCAGTGCGCGCCTGTTGTTGTGGTGCGTAGGCATCCGTCCGACGATCGACGATCGGCGTGACCGACGGGCGCGCGCAGGGGGCGTGCTCGTCGTTGCACCGCACATCTCGTGGACGGATGTCCTCGTCCTCACCGCAGTCGCTCCCGCGGAGTTCGTCGCACGAGCGGACCTGCTCGACTGGGGCCTGCTGGGCGCGCTCGCACGCCGGATGCGTGTCATCCCCATCGAACGGGAACGACTGCGACTGCTGCCCGCCGTGATCGAGCGAGTACGCACCCGCTTGCTGGAGGGCGGGTGCGTCGCCGTCTTCCCCGAGGGCACGACGCGATGCGGACGGTCCCACGGCGGTTTCCGCCCCGCCCTGCTGCAGGCGGCCGTGGACGCGCAGTGCCCCGTCCAGCCCGTCGGCCTGCGATACGGCGAGCGCGGGGGAGACCTCACCGCCGCGCCGGCCTTCGTCGGTGACGAGACGATCGGTTCCTCGATCCGGCGGATGCTCCGGAACCGCGGTGTCGTCGTCGAAGTCGTGCTCGCTCCGCTCGAACATCCGGGTCGGGACCGGCACGATCTGGCAGCCCGATGCGCCCGCGCGGTCCGTGCCGAGCGCCCGGTCGAGGCCGTGACGTTCCTGCCGGTCGGCGGCTCACGGGCCGGTGGAGCGGCACGGACGGTGGACGCCGCCTGACGGGCGACCCCCCTGAGCGCGGCGGGCACCTGCGCCGACCCGCTATCCTGGATCGGTCATGACCTCGCCCGCCGCCGGTCCCTCCGGTACCTCCACGACCGTCTACCTCGATCACGCCGCGACGTCGCCGATGCTTCCTGCGGCCGTCGAGGCGATGACGTCGGTCCTCGCCACCGTCGGAAACGCGTCCTCCCTGCACGGATCGGGGCGCGCAGCGCGCCGGCGCGTCGAGGAGTCGCGGGAGTCGATTGCGGCCGCCCTCGGCGCCCGGCCCTCCGAGGTGATCTTCGTCTCCGGTGGCACCGAGGGCGACAATCTGGCCGTCAAGGGCATCTATTGGGGTCGCCGCGCCCAGGACCCCCGGCGTCGCCGGATCCTCGCGAGCGCGGTCGAACACCACGCCGTGCTCGACGCCGTCGAATGGCTCGTCGAGCACGAGGATGCCCAGGTGACGTGGCTGCCGGTGGACGGCTCCGGCCGCGTCGATCCCACCACGCTCCGCGAGGAACTCTCGCGCCACGCCGACGAGGTCGCCCTCGTGTCCGTGATGTGGGCGAACAACGAGGTCGGCACCGTCATGCCGATCACCGAACTCGCTGCGGTCGCCGCCGAGTTCGACGTCCCGATGCACAGCGACGCCGTGCAGGCGGTCGCGCATCTCCCAGTCGATTTCACCGCGAGCGGACTGTCGGCGCTGACCCTGGCCGCTCACAAGTTCGGTGGTCCGCAGGGAGTGGGAGCGCTGCTGCTCGACAGGCAGGTACCGTGCGTGCCGCTCGCCCACGGTGGGGGCCACGAACGCGACGTGCGGTCCGGGACGCAGGACACCGCGTCCATCGTGGCGATGGCCGCGGCGTTGCGCGAGGTCACCTCGGATCTGCCCGGCCGCACCGCCGAACTCGCGCACCTGCGCGATCTTCTTGTCGCGGGTGTCGAGGCGGCGATCCCCGACGCGATCCTCAACGGTCCTCGCGAGGTCGGACGACTGCCCAACAACGCGCACTTCACGTTCCCCGGATGCGAAGGCGACTCGCTGCTGATGTTGCTCGACGCGGCCGGTATCGAATGCTCGACCGGTTCGGCGTGCACCGCCGGGGTCGCGCGCGCGAGTCACGTACTCGTCGCGATGGGGGCGGACCCGATCACGGCACGCGGTTCGCTCCGATTCTCGTTGGGGCACACCACAACCCGCAGTGACATCGACAAACTGATCGAAACTCTCCCTTCCGTGGTGGACAGGGCTCGCGCCGCCGGACTGGCGAGCGCCGGTGGACGAGGAGGTGACCGGAGATGAGGATTCTTGCGGCAATGAGCGGCGGTGTGGACTCGGCGGTCGCCGCCGCCCGCATGGTCGAGGCCGGACACGACGTCGTGGGAGTGCATCTCGCGTTGTCGGCCGCGCCGGGCACACTGCGCACCGGCTCGCGCGGATGCTGCTCGAAGGAGGACGCCGGCGATGCTCGCCGCGCCGCCGACGTGCTCGGAATTCCCTTCTACGTCTGGGATTTCGCAGACCGCTTCAAGGAGGACGTGATCGACGACTTCGTCGCGTCCTATGCCGCCGGTGAGACCCCGAACCCGTGCCTGCGTTGCAACGAGAAGATCAAGTTCTCGGCGCTGGCCGACCGTGCCGTCGCGCTCGGCTTCGACGCCGTCGCCACCGGTCACTACGCGCAGTTGAACGACGGGGTGTTGCGTCGGGCCGTCGACGCCGACAAGGACCAGTCGTACGTACTCGCTGTGCTCACGGCGCAGCAGTTGTCGCGCGCGGTGTTCCCCGTCGGCGACACCCCCAAGAGCCGGATCCGCGAGGAGGCCGCCGAGCGCGGACTCGCGGTGGCGAACAAGCCCGACAGCCACGACATCTGCTTCATCCCGTCGGGCGACACCCGCGCCTTCCTCGGTGCCCGCATCGGTGTGCGTCCCGGCGCCGTCGTGGACGACCGTTCGGGTGAGGTGCTCGCGCAGCACGAGGGCGTGCACGGTTTCACCATCGGCCAGCGCAAGGGACTCGGTATCGCCGGGCCCGGACCGGACGGACGCCCCCGCTACGTCACCGCGATCGAACCGGAGAGCGGCACCGTCCGGGTCGGCAGCGCCGAACAGCTGAAGGTCGAGTCGATCCGGGCCGAACGCGCCGTGTGGACCTCCGGCACCGCTCCTGTCGGACCGATGGAGTGCGTCGTCCAGGTCCGCGCTCACGGTGGCCTGGCCCCGGCCGTCGCCGAAGCGGTGGGTCCGGGCATCGAGATCTCGCTGCGCGAACCGCTCACCGGTGTCGCCGCCGGTCAGGCCGCCGTGCTGTACCGGTCCGACGCTGCGGGCGACATCGTCCTCGGCAGCGGAACCATCGCGGCAGGGGACCGGTGACGGCACCTGCCACCGGCCGCGAGGTGTGGTCCGGTCTCGCGACAGGCATCGGTTCGTGGCCCGGGACGGACCCGCGCGAGGCCGCGGCGGTCGTCGTCGGCGAACTCACGGATCTGCCCCACCTCGTCGAACTGCCGGCACGCGGCCTCGGTGCCGACATGATCGGGCGGGTCAGCGCCCTGCTCGTCGACATGTACCTCGACACCTCGACCACCGGCTACCGCCTCGTGTCGCGACGCGGCGGTGTGGCCGCCCGGGCGCGCGACCTGCTCGCCCAGGACCTCGATGCGCTCGAGGAAGCCTGGGAACGTGCCGGGCTGGATGCCGGCCGCCCCGTGAAGGTGCAGGCTGCCGGGCCGCTCACCCTCGCCGCCCACGTCGAACTCGCCACGGGACGCCGGGTGCTCACCGACCGCGGCGCCGTTCGCGACCTGGCCGAATCGCTCGCGGAGGGCCTGGCCCGACACGCCGCCGAGATCACCCGCCGGCTCGGGGTTCAGGTGGTCGCGCAACTCGACGAACCGTCGCTGCCGGATGTGCTCGCCGGAACGCTGAAGGGCCGGACCGTCCTCGAGACCGTCCCTGCCGTGCCGGACCCGGAAGCGCTGGACGTGCTCGACACGACGATTCGGGGCACTGGGCTCTCCGTCGCGGTGCACTGCTGCGCGGGCACCTTCCCGGCCGACTTCCTGCGGCGCAGCGCTGCCGACGCTGTGGCCTTCGACGTCGGATGCGTGCGACGCTCCGACCTCGACGGACTCGGGGAGCTGTTCGACTCGGGCACGGTCCCGATACTCGGACTCGTGCCCGCCACCGCGCCGGCCTCGACGGGCTGGCGCGAGTACGCGGCACCGGCCGTCGAGCTGATCGACCGGCTCGGGTTCCCCAGGAAGGTGCTGCAATCGGTGGCGGTGAGCCCGGTCTGCGGGCTGGCCTCGGCCTCCACGGAGGGGGCACGGGCCGCTCTGCGTTCGTTGCGCGACGTCGCGTCGGCCTTCGCTGAGGAAGCCGACACGCTCTGAGTATTCCGGTCGGTCCCCTCGACTAGGCTTGCAGGCTGTGAGTGAACCGACGGACGCACCCATCACCGCTCCTCCGGAGGCGCGTGAGCGCTGGCAGGATCTCGCCGAACAGGTGCGCGAGCATCAGTTCCGTTATTACGTGCGCGACGCCCCCATCATCTCCGACGGTCAGTTCGACGCGCTCCTCGGCGAACTGCAGGCACTCGAGGATCAGTACACCGAACTCCGCACGCCGGATTCGCCCACCCAGCTGGTCGGCGGCGGCTTCGCCACCGAATTCGGTGCCGTCGAGCATCTCGAACGGATGCTCAGCCTCGACAACGTCTTCGACGAGGACGAACTGCGCGCGTGGCTCTCGCGCGCCGAGGTCGAGACCGGCACTCACCCCGATTATCTGTGCGAGGTGAAGATCGACGGCGTGGCGCTCAGCCTCGTCTACGAGAACGGCAAACTCGTCCGCGCGGCCACCCGCGGCGACGGACGCACCGGGGAGGACGTCACCCTCAACGCCCGCACGATCGACGACGTTCCCGAAAAGCTCACCGGCACCGCCGAGTACCCGATCCCGACGTTGCTCGAAGTGCGCGGCGAGGTGTTCTTCCGGCTCGAGGACTTCCAGACCCTCAACGCCGGGCTGGTGGCCGAAGGCAAGCCGCCCTTCGCGAATCCCCGCAATTCCGCCGCCGGTTCCCTGCGGCAGAAGAACCCGGCCGTCACCGCGCGCCGGCGTCTGCGCATGTACTGCCACGGCTACGGCCGCATGGAGGGCTTCGAACCCCGCTCGCAATCCGACGCCTACGCGGCCTTCGCGGCCTGGGGCCTGCCCGTCTCACCGCACACTGTTCGCGTGCAGGGCGCCGAGGCGGTCGTCGAGCGGATGCGCTACTGGGGCGAACACCGCCACGACATCGAACATGAGATCGACGGCCTGGTGGTCAAGATCGACGACATGGGGCTGCACCGACGCCTCGGTGCCACGTCCCGCGCCCCACGGTGGGCGATCGCCTACAAGTACCCGCCGGAGGAGGTCACCACCAAGCTCCTCGACATCCGCGTAAGTGTCGGGCGCACCGGACGCGTGACCCCCTTCGCCTACATGGAGCCGGTCACCGTCGCCGGGTCCACCGTCTCGCTGGCGACGCTGCACAACGCGTCCGAGGTGGAGCGCAAAGGCGTGCTCATCGGCGACACCGTGGTCATCCGCAAGGCCGGCGACGTGATCCCGGAGGTCCTCGGCCCGGTCGTCGACCTGCGCGACGGTTCCGAGTACGCCTTCGAGATGCCCACGCAGTGCCCCGAATGCGGTACCACCCTCGCCCCGGCGAAGGAGGGCGACGTCGACCTGCGCTGCCCCAACTCGCGGTCGTGCCCGGCGCAATTGCGCGAGCGGGTCTTCCACGTCTCGGGCAGGGGAGCGTTCGACATCGAAGCCCTCGGCTACGAGGCGGCCACGGCCCTGCTCGAGGGGAAGATCATCGCCGACGAGGGCGACCTGTTCTCGCTCACGAAGGAAGACCTCGAACGCATCCCGTTTTTCCGCACCACCAAGGGCGTGCTGTCGAAGAACGGCGAACGTCTGCTGCAGAACCTCGACAAGGCGAAGGAACAGCCGCTCTGGCGCGTGCTGGTCGCCCTGTCCATCCGGCACGTCGGACCGACCGCTGCGCGTGCGCTGGCCACCGAGTTCGGCAGCCTCGACCGGATCCGGGCCGCGTCCGTCGACGAGCTCGCGGCCGTCGAGGGCGTCGGACCGACGATCGCCGCGGCGGTGACCGACTGGTTCACCGTCGATTGGCACGTCGCGATCGTCGACAAGTGGGCGGCAGCGGGTGTGCGGATGGCCGACGAACGCGACGAATCGATCCCGCGAACCCTCGAAGGACTGTCGATCGTGGTTACGGGCACGCTCGCGGGATTCTCCCGCGACCAGGCCAAGGAGGCCGTCCTCGCGCGCGGAGGCAAGGCCGCCGGATCGGTGTCGAAGAAGACGGCTTTCGTCGTCATCGGCGACAACCCGGGTTCGAAGGCCGACAAGGCCGCCGATCTCGGAGTACCCGTGCTCGACGAGGACGGTTTCCGGATCCTGCTCGACGAGGGGCCCGACGCCGCTCGCGCCTATCTCGAAGGGCGCGAAGGGGAGAACTGAGACGCTCTCCGCCGGGAGGTGCCCTGCCCGCGGATTCTCAGGAGGCCGTTGCGGATTCCGGTTCCTCGGCGCTGCGCCTCCCGAGGAATACCGCCGCGGCGAGCAGGAAGCAGATCGCCCCGACGAACGTGCCGGTGTTGGCAAGGCTCGGGTCGAGAGTGTTTCCGTCGTCGAGGACGAACGAACCGACGGCGGAGACCCCGAAAGCGATCGACCCGAGCATGTTCAGCCACCCGCTGATCCAGTCCTTCGAGCGCGGCGCCCAATGCGAGCCCGCTCGCCAGAGGACTGCACACGCGATCGCGCTCGACACCAGAAAGCACAGGGAACCTTCGAGATTGGGGTTCCACACCAGGTGCTTCTCACCCTTGACGGTGTGGGCGTGCAGTGCGGCTCCCGTGCTGACGTTGAACAGCAGCGTACCGATGAACTGGATCAGCGACGCGAGCCAGTCGGCGCGGATCGCCGGGCTGCCCTTGTCCGTGACGGTGGCCGGCCCACTGAGCATCAATTGGACGAATGCTGCACCCGTGAAGAACCAGGAACCCACGAAGAACGAAGTATTTGCACCGGCGGTGCCGAGAAGCGTCGCAATTCCGGGCGCCGAACCCAATGCGAACAGGGCGGCGCCGATGACGAATCCCCAGGACTGCATGCGCAATGTCGGGTGAATCAGCATTGGCGCAGTGTAAGTCGAAGATCGGAAATATGTGTGTTTTCAAAAGAAACTATCCGATCGAATAGGTGCAGTTCAGAACGAACTTTCGAAAAGGGTGAACGGTTGGGGTGAATTGGTTCGGGATCCTTTCTGTTGGTCGGAAGTCGTGTTCGATGCGCGTTAGCGTCCCAGCCATGACGGAAACCGGTAAGTCCACTCAGCGCCTTCTTTTTCGTAATGTGCGAGTTTTCGACGGAGTTTCCGGAGAGCTCGTCACCGGCGACGTACTGATCGACGGAGACCGCATCGTCGCCGTATCCGAATCGCCGATCGGCGACGAACCCGGCCGCGAGACCGACGTGATCGACGGCGGCGGGCGGGTCCTCATGCCCGGCATGTCCGACGCGCACGTCCACCTCGTCGGTAACGCGAACTCCTACATCGACATGGTGATGGGCAGCGAAGCGCACATCGCGCTCAACGGCCTCGCCGAGGCCCGCAACATGCTGCTGCGCGGCTTCACCGCCGTCCGCGACATGGCCGGCGACACCGGCAGCATCAAATCGGTGATCGACCGGGGATTGTTCGACGGTCCCCGCATCTACCCGTCCCAGGCCGCGATCTCGCAGACGTCCGGGCACGGCGACTTCGGCTTCGTCTACGAATGCCCCACAGCCCTCGGTGGGGATCAGGCCCGCGCCGAACAGATCGGCTTCATGCGGGTCGCAGATGGTGAGGACCGGGTCCTCGCAGCCGTGCGCGAGCAACTCAAGAAAGGTGCATCGCAGATCAAGCTGATGGTCGGCGGCGGAGCGGCGTCCATGTACGACCCGCTGTACACCGTCCAGTTCATCGACAGAGAACTGCGTGCCGCCGTCCAGGCCGCATCCGACTACGGCACGTACGTGGCCACCCACGTCTACAACGTCACCGGGATCCGCCGCGCGGTCGCGGCCGGGGTGAAGTCGATCGAGCACGGCCACCTCGCCGACGAGGAGACCGTCGCACTGCTCGCGGAGAAGGAGGTGTGGTTGTCGATGCAGCCTTTCGCGCTCGGCGACCACCACTATCCCGACCCGGATCGCGCGGAGAAGGACAAGCAGATCTGCACCGGCACCGACCACGTCTACGAGTGGGCGCAGAAGCACGGCGTGAAGACGGCCTGGGGAACCGACCTGCTGCTCGAGCCGCAGATCGCGCCGCGCCAGAGCGAGATGGCCGCGCGGCTCGGCGACCACTACAGCAACCTCGACGCGCTGCGGATGCTCACCTCCGGAAACGCCGAACTGTTCCGGCTCGCAGGCGAACGCGATCCCTACCGTCAGGCCCGATGGGGTGTGATCGACAAGGGCGCCTGGGCGGACGTGCTCCTCGTCGACGGCAACCCGCTCGAGGATCTGAGTCTGATCGCCGATCCGGCAAAGAACCTGTCGGTCATTGTGAAGGACGGCCACGTCGTCAAGAACAGCCTGTGACCGTGGCAGCGCATCGGACACGGCACCACACCCCACTCGCTCGGCGCAAGGACAGTCGGTGACTCACTACGGGCAGCACAGCGACGCAGAGGCCTGGGACGAGTTGTCGGACGAGCAGCTCGAGGATCCCTTCGTCGTGGACGGAAACTACGGCGGAACGCCGGTGGGCACAGCCGAACCGGATGATGTCGGGACTCCGCCGTACGGCGCTCCGGTCGTGCAGCGGGCAACCGCCCGGCAGACGCCGGGCACACTCGTGTCGGCGCGCGGGATCGAACTCCACGGACCCTGGGGCCATGTCTTCGGCCCCCTCGACCTGGACCTCGACGCCGGGGGAGTGACGGTTCTGGCCGCGCAGGCCGGTGCTGCGCGTACCGCGTTGCTCATGGCTCTGTGCGGTCGCATGCGACTGACCCGGGGATCGCTGACGGTTCTCGGCGAGGACAGACCGCAGAAGATCATCGCGCGGTCGGCGATTGCGTGCATGAACGAGCTCGACGAGGTACGCCCGTCGGTCACCGTGCGCGATCTCGTCACCGAGCAGAAGCGGTGGGATTCCCCGTGGTACAAGTTCGTTCCGCGGGTCCGTGAGTACGGTATCGCCGAGATGTGCGAGGAGATCTTCGGCGACGTACCGCTGCCACCGCTCGAGGCGTTCGTCGACGACCTCCCCGAACTCCAGCAAGTGCTCCTGCGGATCTCGGTGGCGAACACCCGGCGTCCGCCACTGCTGGTGGTGGGCCGGATCGATCGGATCGCCGACGACGTCGAACGTGCCACCCTGCTCGGCCGGCTCGTCGCGCTCGGTGAGAACCAGGCGGTGATCATCGGCGACGTGAACCCCGTCGACCCCGATAGCGGGGTACGGGCCGTGGTGGACATGCACGATCTGCTCGGGCCCGGTGACATCGGCGTCCTGACGAAGAGGAAGTGACGAGTGCTCGCAGGCGTCTCTCTCGGTAGCGACTCGAAGCGATACTTCCGCGGCACGATGCCGCGCATCGCGATCGCGACGATCATTCTCATGCCGTTGCTGTACGGGGCCATGTACCTGTGGGCCTTCTGGAATCCGTTCGGTGCGGTGAACAAGATTCCCGCGGCGATCGTCAACAACGACACCGGTCGTTCGTCGACGGGGGAACAGGTCGACGCCGGCGATCAGGTCGTGAAGTCTCTCATCGCATCCGGTCAGCTCGATCTGGCGGAGGTGTCGGAAGAGGACGCCGTCGCGGGTCTGGCCGACGGAAAGTACTACTACACCATCACGATTCCGGAGAATTTCACCGAAGCGGTCGAATCCCCCAACGGCGACAACCCGGAGAAGGCGAATCTGGTCTTCACTTTCAACGACGCGAACAACTATCTCGCGACGATCATCGGGCAGGACGCGTCCGAACAGGTGATCGGACAGGTGAACTCCACGATCGGTGCCCAAGGTGTCGGGACCGTGCTCACCGGTCTCGAGAGTGCCGGCTCGGGTCTGAAGCAGGCCGCCGACGGTGCCGGGCAACTCGCCGACGGCATCGACACGGCCAAGAGCGGCGCGGACCAGCTCGCTTCGGGATCGCAGGAGCTCGCGATGAACATGGTCGCGGCGCGAGACGGGTCGGCGCAGCTCGCTACCGGCGCGAACGAACTCGCCACCGCGATCGACGGCGTGACGGGTCCGCTGCTCAGCGCGCTCGACAGCGGTGCCCTCTCGGGTGTCGCCGGGCAGGCAGCGGAGCTGCGGGCCTCGCTCGACGCCCTCGAATCGCGGGTACCGCAGACCACGCAGTCGACGGTGAACCAGGCCGTACAGCAGGTCGTCGACATCCTGAACCGGAGCTCCGATCCGGTCGTGCAGCAGGCGATCACCGCGTTGACACCGCTGACGGCGCAACAGGCGGCCTCCGATGCCGACGCCCTACGCGCTGAGATCATGCGTCTGCAGGCAGGCGCCGAACAACTCGAGTATCAACTCGGCAACCCGAACAGTCCGCTACAGGGAGCCCTGGCGACGTTGTCGAACGGGGGACTGGCGGCGGACGTGAACCGACTCCGCAGCGGTGTCGACGAACTGAGCTCCGGTGCCGCCACGCTGAACTCCGGTCTCGTCCAACTCACCGACGGCAGTGTCCAGTTGGCCGACGGAGCAGGAGAGCTGTCCTCGGGCATGGTCGAGTTGCAGTCGGGTTCGCGGGAACTCGCGCAGGCCCTGAGTCAGGGTGCCACCCAGGTGCCGAACTGGACGGACGAACAACGCACCGCCACCGCCGAGACGTTGTCGACTCCGGTTGCTCTGCAACAGAACTACACGAACGAGGCACCCACCTTCGGTACCGGTTTCGCCCCGTTCTTCCTGTCGCTCGCCCTGTTCGTCGGCGGCATCATCACCTGGATGCTGCTCACCCCGTTACAGTCGCGGCCCACCGTCGCGGGACTCGGTGCCTACCGCACGGTCCTCGCGTCGTACTGGCCGGCTCTGCTGGTAGGCATCCTGCAGGTGGTCGTGATGTACACGGTCGTCCATTTCGGCGTCGGACTGGACGTGAAGCACGTCGTGGGGACGATCCTGTTCCTGATGTTGATCTCCGCAACGTATCTGGCCATGATCCAAGCGTTCAATGCGATCTTCGGCGTCGCCGTCGGTCGGGTGGTGACCTTGGCCTTCCTGATGCTGCAACTGGTCTCGGCCGGCGGTATCTACCCCGTGCCGACCACGGCGAAGCCGTTCCAGTACATCCACCCGTTCGACCCGATGACCTACACCGTCAACGGTCTGCGGCAGCTCACCGTCGCCGAGAATATCGATTCGCGATTGTGGATCGCAATCGCTGTCCTGGCCGGAATCCTGCTCGTATCGTTGACGCTGAGTGCCCTGTCGGTTCGGCGCAACCGCCGCTACACGATGGAGAGGCTGTACCCGCCGATCGAGGTGTGAGAGCCGCCCCGTATGTCCTGAAGTCACCGGATCGACGAGTGTTCGATGCGGGAAATGGAGGAAATCATGTCAGAGTCCAATGCTCCAGCCGAGACACTCGCACCTGCCTTCACCGGCAGACTCGGTACCGACCCGATTCCTGCTCTGCGACTTCCCAAGTCGGAGACCGATCCTGAGGCGACGTACCAGTTCATACACGACGAGCTGATGCTCGACGGCAGCTCGCGGCTCAACCTGGCGACCTTCGTCACCACGTGGATGGATCCGCAGGCGGGTCGTCTCATGGCCGAGACGTTCGACAAGAACATGATCGACAAGGACGAGTATCCGGCCACGGCGGAGATCGAGACCCGCTGCGTCAACATGGTCGCGGCCCTGTTCCACGCCGAGAACCTCGATCCGGCCGATCCGTCGTCGGCCACCGGCGTCTCGACGATCGGTTCGTCCGAGGCCGTCATGCTCGGCGGTCTCGCGCTCAAGTGGCGCTGGCGTGAGGCCCGTAGGGCCGCCGGCAAGGACGCGTCGAAGCCGAACCTGGTGCTCGGCAGCAACGTGCAGGTGGTGTGGGAGAAGTTCTGCCGCTACTTCGACGTCGAGCCGAAGTACCTGCCGATGGAGCCCGGCCGTTACGTCATCACCCCCGAGCAGGTCCGTGAAGCGGTCGACGAGAACACCATCGGCGTCGTCGCGATCCTCGGCACCACCTTCACCGGTGAACTCGAGCCCGTGGCGGAGATCGCCGCCGCGCTCGACGAGCTCGCGGCCTCCGGCGGTCCCGACGTCCCGTTGCACGTCGACGCCGCCTCCGGTGGCTTCGTGGTGCCCTTCCTCCATCCGGACCTCGAATGGGACTTCCGTGTGCCGCGGGTCGTGTCCATCAACGTCAGTGGTCACAAGTACGGCATGACCTATCCGGGTATCGGTTTCGTCGTCTGGCGCTCGAAGGAACATCTGCCCGAGGACCTGGTCTTCCGGGTCAACTACCTCGGTGGCGACATGCCGACGTTCACGCTCAACTTCTCGCGTCCTGGTAACCAGGTCATCGGCCAGTACTACAACTTCATTCGGCTCGGTGTCGCCGGGTACACGCAGATCATGGAGACCCTGCGCGACACCGCGCTCATGCTGTCGAAGCAGATCTCCGAGATCGAGAACATGGCGATCATCACGGACGGCTCCGCCATCCCGGTCATCTCCTTCGAGGTGACGGGCGACCCCGGCTTCACGGTGTTCGACATCTCCCACGAATTGCGGGCCCGCGGATTCCAGGTTCCGGCCTACACGATGCCGGCCGACGCGGAGGACGTCGCGGTCCTGCGAATCGTGCTTCGCGAGGGCTTCAGCCGGGACATCGCCCACAAGCTCGGTGAAGACATCGCCGATGTAGTCGGATATCTCCGCGAGGGTGTCGGTCGCGGCCACACCGACCAGGCATTCGCACACTGAACGAAGTCGCAGCGGGGGAGAAGCTCACCGAGTTTCTCCCCCGCCGACGTGAAATCCGTTCGTGGACCGTGTGAATGGAGGTGCGGAACTACTTCGATGTGATTCCTGGCGCGCGATCGGAATCCCGGCGAAATCCGTCATTTCCCCCGCCGGCTGCTAATATTTGCACATACTTGTGAGTCCGTTTCGAGGGCGATGCTGCCCGGATGCGAAAGGGATAGTGGACGTGCCGAGAACACTGCCTTTGTCCCGTCGCCGATTGTTCTCCGTTCTGTCCGCGCATTCCGAACTCGCCGTGATCCTCGGTGGCCCCTTCTCCGGCAAGACGACCCTCGTCGACACGTGGCTGGCGACCGACCCGTGTCCCGAGTGGGCGCCGGTGGTGATTCCCGAACCCGCGCACGACGTCACACCCGAGACCTACTGGGCGACGGTGGCATCGTCGCTGTGTACCTCCCTCGGAGTCGACGAACCCGTTGCGGCGGAAGGCTCCTTCGACTCGTTGTGTTCGATACTGGTCCGGCACCCCTGGCCCGTGATGTTCGTGCTCGACGGTGTCCGGTCGGTCGAAGCGATCGAAGACCGGGTCGGGCAGTTGCTGCGGCTCGGGCCGCAGGTGCGGATGGTGGTCACCAGCAGGGCCGCAGGCTCGTGGGCCGAACTTGTCGACGGACACCCGCACAGGACGATCGTCGGCGACGACGACCTGGCGTTCACCGTGGACGAGACCGCTGCACTGTGCCGGCTCTTCGGACTTGCGCGGGACCAACGCACCATCGAGTGGATCACCCGCCGCACCGAAGGATTCGCCGCATTCGTCGCGGCGGTGTGTGCGACGCTGCGTGCCGAGAAGCCGGATCGGGTCTACGGCACCGACGCCCTCGACGTCCTGGTCGACTCGACCGTCGATCTCGTCGTCATGCATGTCGTGGCCGCGGATCCCTCACTGGCACTGTCCTCCCGCTCGGTCCTCGTCTCCGCCGCACCCAACACGGTGACGGAGTTGTCGATTTCGGCTCTACCGCACATCGACGACAGCGACGCCTTCCTCACCTCGCTGACCGAGTCGGGACTGATCGAGGCCTGCTCGACGGACGAGGACTCCACGGACGGCGAGACCGCCTGGCGCTATCCCGAGGTCGTCCACAGATCACTCCTGCGGGTGGGCAGCGCCGAATACCCGAAGGAGCTGTGGGATGCGCGGTCGGCTCTCATCGACTACTGGTTGCAGCGCTCGCGTCCGGACATCGCCCTCGAACATGCCGTGGAGCGGCGCGACTGGCGATGCGCGATCGACATCGTCGAGAAGAACTGGGTGGCGCTGTACGGAAGCGGATCGCTCCGCTCCCTGGGGATCGTGCTGCTCGAGCTGCTCCCCGACGACATGACGACCAACGATCGCACCGTCGCGTCGCTGCGGACGATCACCCGTGCCCGGAACAAGGCGGGAGAGCCGGAACAGTGGGCCTTCCCTCGATCCTTCGAAACGATCCTTCGCCTCGGAAGTCTCCGGATGCAGGGTGCCTACGACGAGGCGATGGAAGTGTGCGACGGCCTGGCCACCGAACCCGTGCCGAATTTCGAGACGCTGGACGACACGACCCGGCACGCCCACGGACTGAAATACCTCAACTTCGGCACCGTCTACCTCCTCGGCGGACGCACCACCGATGCCGGAACGATGCTGCGCCGTGCCCACACGGCGGGTCGCGGTGTGTTCGTCGAGCGAGAGGCCGCGGGCAAACTCGCGCTCCTCGAAGCCCTCCGGGGCCGGACCCACGAGGCGACCCGGTGGATCGAGGAGGAGCTCCGGCATCCGCCGATCATGGGAGAGGCCGAGGCCCTCATCCGTACGGCGGGCCTGGTCGCCACCGCGCTCGTGGCCCTCGACAGGCTCGACACCGGCACGGCCTTCCGCGCGCTCTCCGAACTCGGCACTCCCCGCCACACGGAAGAGTTGTGGGCGGCCGTCATGTACGCGCGGGGGCGACTGGCGCTGCTGAGCGGTGTGCCTGCCGACGGCCTGCTGTACATCGATTCGGAACTTCAGCACTTCTCCCATCGCCTCACCGGTATCTCCGCGGTGTTGGTCGATGCCGCGCGTGCCGACCTGTACCTCGCGCTCGGCGAGGCCCGCGCGGCGCGCGAGCTGGTCGACAGCTCGACGCACCCCCTCACGGCTCCGGCCCGTGCGCGATTGCGTCTGCTCGGCGGCGATCCCGGAGGCGCGGAGGTGATCGTGCATCGTGGGGATGCCGCCCGTGAGCACTGTCCGGCCGTCGGTGCGGAACTCGCCCTGATCGGATCGGTGGCGTCTCTGAGACTCGGTCGCCGCACCGATGCGCGACGGCATCTCCAGCGGGCCGTGGTGCTGGCGGAACATGCCGGGGTGACACGGCCGTTCGTCGGAGTCCCGCCCTCGGCCGTGCGCGACATCCTGTCGCTCGGGGTCGACCTGCCGATCGATCTCGACCCGGCGATGGCCGAGTACGGCATCTTCCGCGAGATCCGTGTCGTCGTACGGCTGACCCCACGCGAGCGCGCGGTCCTCGACGCGTTGCTCGCCGGCGGCACGGCGAGCACGATCGCCAAGGAACAGTTCGTCACCCTCAACACCGTCAAGACCCAATTGCGTTCCCTCTACCGGAAACTGGGCGTGCATTCGCGTGAGGAAGCGATCGCGCAGGCGCACAGGCTCGTCGTCGGCTGAGACCCTTTCCCGAAGCTGCGACCGGAACCCCGGGGACTATCGGAGGACGGTGCCGACGATGCCCGCGAAGTAACCGATGCGTGCGATCTCGGACGGACGGAACTCCGGTCCGCCGGGGCGGCCGAGGACGAGGACACGTTCGGGCGATCCGAGGGGAGCGGCCGCGAGCATCGTGTCCATGTCGCGCCAGAGCTGCGGCACCCACTCACCGTCGTGGTCGAGCAGGGTGGCCTCGGCGAGCGGCATCCAGGGGACGCCGTCGAGGCGGGTCTCCGGCGAACCCGGGCTCCCCGCGAGGCGGAAGATGCCGTTCGGGCCGACTCCGAGCACGGTCGCCCAACCCACGCGGAGCACCCGGGGAGCACCGTCGACGAGGATCTGGATGCGGTCGTCGCGGGCGGCGGCGACGTGATCGATCAGTTCGAGTTCGCGATGGGTGTCGAGGATTCCGGCGTAGGGACGGATCGAGTCGACCGTCACACCGGGCAGGGCCTCGGCCGCGGTGAGGAGCGTGTCGGGGAGCTTGCCCGGCTCGACGTCGACGACGAGATCGTCGATCGCGAAGTCCGTGCCGCGTTCGACGACGTCGAGCGACAGGATGTCGGCGCCGACCGAACCGAGCGCCAGGGCGAGCGAGCCGAGGCTACCGGGACGATCGGGGAGCCTGACACGCAAGAGGTACGACACGTGAGTCCTTTCCCCAGTCGGTTTCGTGCCGTCGACGAACGCCACATCGACGGCACATGGTGCGCCGGCATCCGAGTGCCGGCCCAGGGGCCCGTGTCGACCTCTGGCAGACCACATCCTTGCACCTCGGCGCCGGCGTCCGGGACGGCGCAGATCCGAAATTATGCCGACCCCATCGATAATCCCCGGTCGCGACGGTGCATGTCACACGAACGCAACACAGCGTTGCGAAGCTTGCAACATCGGCGGACGGGACGCGACGCCGACCGGGCGACGAGTGATGTCGCCGAACCGCGTGCGCCGTCGCTTCCAGGACGCATTACCCTGGACAGGACGTTCACTCTCCATCGGAAAGGGGCCATTCACGGTGCCTGCCATCTCCCGTGACGAGGTCGCGCATCTCGCCCGGTTGTCCCGGCTTGCGCTGACCGATGCCGAACTCGACGAGTTCGCCGGTCAGTTGGATTCGATCCTCAACCACGTCAAGGCGGTGTCGGAGGTGGCCGCGGACGATGTGGCTCCCATGGCGAACCCGAACGCCGTCACCAATGTGACGCGACCCGACGTCGTCGTCCCCGGTCTCACACCCGAGCAGGCGCTCTCCGGTGCGCCGGCCGTCGAGGAGGATCGCTTCTCGGTCCCGCAGATCCTGGGAGAGGGCGAATGAGCACGGATACGACACGCCTCGACGCCGCGACCCTGGCGTCGAAGATCCATGCCGGCGAACTGTCGTCGGTGGAGGTCACCCAGGCCCACCTCGATCGCATCGCCGAGGTCGACGGCGAGTACAACGCCTTCCTGCACGTCGCCTCCGAGCAGGCGCTCGCCGCCGCGGACGAGGTCGACCGTGCCGTCGCCGCGGGCGAGAAACCGGCCTCGGCGCTCGCCGGTGTGCCGCTCGCGCTCAAGGACGTGTTCACCACCACGGACATGCCCACCACGTGCGGTTCGAAGATCCTCGAGGGCTGGGTCTCGCCCTACGACGCGACGCTCACCACGAAGCTGCGCGAGGCCGGGATCCCCATCCTCGGCAAGACCAACATGGACGAGTTCGCGATGGGTTCGTCCACCGAGAACTCGGCCTACGGCCCCACCCGCAACCCGTGGGACACCAGCCGTATCCCGGGTGGCTCGGGTGGCGGTTCCGCTGCGGCGCTCGCGTCGTATCAAGCACCCCTCGCGATCGGCACCGACACCGGTGGCTCGATCCGCCAGCCCGCCGCTGTCACCGCCACCGTCGGCACCAAGCCCACCTACGGCACGGTCTCTCGGTACGGCCTCGTCGCCTGTGCGTCGTCGCTCGACCAGGGTGGTCCCTGCGGCCGCACCGTCCTCGACACGGCGCTGCTGCACGAGGTCATCGCCGGGCACGACCCGCGCGACTCGACGTCGGTGAACGCCCCCGTGCGTCCCGTCGTGGAGGCGGCGCGCCAGGGTGCGGCCGGCGACCTGAAGGGCCTGAAGGTCGGCGTGGTCAAGGAGTTGCACTCCGACAGCTACCAGCCCGGCGTGCTCTCGTCGTTCGATGCGGCGGTCGAGACGCTCACGAAGCTCGGTGCGGAGGTCGTCGAGGTCTCGTGCCCGCACTTCGAGTACGCGCTCGCCTCGTACTACCTGATCCTGCCGTCGGAGGTCTCCTCCAACCTGGCCCGCTTCGACGCGATGCGGTACGGCATGCGCGTCGACGACGGCACGATGAGTGCCGAGCAGGTCATGGCCGCGACCCGCGCCGCCGGTTTCGGCAAGGAGGTCAAGCGCCGCATCATGATCGGCACCTACGCGCTGTCCTCCGGCTACTACGAGGCCTACTACGGTCAGGCACTCAAAGTCCGGAGCCTCATCGCGCAGGACTTCGACAAGGCCTACGAGCAGGTCGACGTGCTGGTCTCGCCCACGAGCCCGTTCACGCCGTGGAAGCTCGGCGAGAAGGTCGACGATCCGCTGGCGATGTACCTGTCCGACCTGTGCACGCTCCCGACCAACCTCGCGGGGCACTGCGCGATGTCGGTGCCGTCCGGCCTCTCGGCGGACGACGGTCTCCCCGTCGGTCTGCAGATCATGGCCCCGGCCCTGGCCGACGAGCGCCTGTACCGCGTGGGTGCGGCCTTCGAGGCGGCACGAGGACCCATCGTCGCCTGATCCTTTCCCACACCACGACCCGTCGTGCCGTTCGTCGGCCGGCGGGTCGCGGTGTATCCGGACGCCGATCCGTGTGGGCGCGATCTACCCGTCGGCGGAGGTGCACCGCGCCTGATCGTCGCCGTAGCGATGACCGTGACCGGGTGCCGCCTCGAGCGAGGTGAGCAGGTCCACCGTTGTGTTCACGAACGACACCACCGGCAGCCACGGCGGGGTCGGGGCATCGGCGCGCGCATGCGACAGATCGGGCGGCGACCACAGCAGCGACGGCCGCCACCACACCACCGGGTCGGAGGTGTTCGCCCGGACACTCGCACCGGCGGTGCGGACCCCCGCGGGTGGCCCCGCGAGGAACAGTGCACACGGCTCCGGTTCGTCGTCGAAGACGGCGCTCGCGCCGGACGCTCCCAGAGACTGCCCGTAGACGTGCAGGGCGGGGCGTCGCTCGTCGGGCAGCGTGGACAGGTACGCCCGCAAGGCGGTGACGAGCGCGCGGGCCTCCTCCTCCGCAGCACCGCGATCGAGGACGAAGGTCACCCAGCTCGGCATGTCCGAGTACTGCTGGGCGACGATGGCGACATCGTCGCCCCACCGGTCCTCGAAGCCGCGAACCGCAGCGGCATCGACCCAGCCCGAGCCGGTCGGCACGGCCACCACGAGATGCGGTCGGTCGAAGGCTCTCGCCCGGCGGAGTTCGTCCACCGCGAACTCGGCGCGCGCAGACGGATCCGGCGCGGCCGACAACGGTATGTAGATCCGGATCGGTGACCCCTCGGAGGGCAGGGACACGAACTTCTGCCCCTCTCGACCCAACCGGTTCCACAACACCGCCGATCCCACGCCACCCGACAATCCCGCCGAGAGCGCGGTGGGGGAGGCGACCGTGTCGACCGCCCCTCCGGTTGAGAAGGCCGCCGTGGTGCCGATCCCAACCGTGGCGCCGATTCCCAGCGTCGCGGCGACGGCCACCGCCACCCCGCGTCGCGACAGGAGGTGCACGAGGCGCGGAAGGGCGAGCAGCGCCGCGACGACCACGATCGCGACTGCCAGTGCCTCCAGCCACCAGCGCACATCCAGCGCCGGGACCGCCATCGCCTCCCGCAGACCGTTCTGCCACCGATGCGCACCGGCGGCCGTGACCAGAACGACGGATCCGCCGACGAGGCCGACGGGCACACGCAGTTCCGGTCTCGCCGGCCGCGGAGCCCGACCGGTCCGCCGCCTCGCGGTCACGACGAGACGGAGAACGGCCAGCGCGACCACGACGAACACCCCTGTGACGACGCCCTGCACGACCGACTGTCGCGGCAGCAGGGGAGGGGCGAGGGAGATCACCGTCGCGAGAACCACCGTGAGGATCGTCATCGCCGTACCTTTCGTGCCGTGAAGCCCAGAGCGACCGAGCCCGCAGCGACGGCCAGGGCCCACGGCGATTCCGCGACAGGTGTCCGGTGACCCTGTCGCCACGAGTTGAATTCCACTGCTGCAGAAGAAATCCCTGCGATCGGCGTGCAGGAGGGGGTGCCGGGTTCGGAACGGCAGACGGTGTCGAGATGCCGTGCGAACAGACCGTCGAGGTCGCGGCGGGCACCGGTGTCCAGCTCGCCACCGGTGGTGTGGGCGTACCGCAGGAGGTCGTACCCGAGATCGTGCACCCGGCATGCCGATTCGAACGCCGCCGGCAGCGGCACCGGGGCGGAGCAGTCACCTTCGGGGTCGGCGAGCACCGTCGTCCCGTCCGCCCACTGTTCGACGATCGGCGCATACCCCATCACGGCGGTGAAATCGGCCGGCAGGGACGACAGTGCTCCCTCCGCGTCGTCGGCGACGAGCGCCGTCACCGTCGCTGCGGCCGCGGCGTCCTCCGTCGGGGGCGCGGCGGAGTGGGCGAGCGCCCCCGGCACGGCGCCATATGCTGCGGTGGCGAGGAAGGCGACCGACGCGACTCGGACCGCTGCGGATCTCACTGTCATGCCGGTGACGCTAGGAACGCGCAGCCCTGCACCGGACCCCGCGACGGAGCGATCTCGAGGAGGCCGACACCACCCGCAGAGCTATGCGGATCTCACCCCCAGGTATGAGGACAGTCGAGACCCCGGCTCCTAGCGTGGGTGAGGTGAAAGAGCTTGCGAAGTCCGGCGTGAGAACCGCGGGACGCCTGGGCCGGGGACGGTGGAGCGTCATCACCGTGGTCACCGTGACGTTGATCCTCTATGCGATCGCGTGGCCGACGCTGCCCCTGACCCACGACGTCTCCCCACCCCTGTTGCCGCTGATCTCGGGGATGGCGGTGTTCCCGTTCCTCCTCGTGCTCGTCCGGCCGGCGCTCGGGTGGGCGGTGGCCGCGGCGGCGGGACTCGTCATCCCGATAGCGTTCGACCTGGTCCCCGGCTACGACTATCCGTGGCAGGTAGTGCACATCATGGTGATGCTCGCGCTGGTGTTCGCCGTGGCGATCCGCGAGGAGATCCGGATCGTCCTCGTCGTCTGGGTCTCGACGGTTCTGCTCTTCGCGGCCTTCGTCCCCGGCAGCGACGGCTGGGGCTGGGGGATCGGGATCAGCGCGCTGGTGGTGTTCGGGCTGTTGGTGCGCTGGCTGGTGATCTCCCGACGGCAACTCGCCCAGCAGGAGGAAGCCAGCGAGCTCGAACGTGCACGGCGCGCCATCCTCGAGGAGAAGGCCCACATCGCACGCGACCTCCACGACATCGTTGCCCATCACATGTCGATGATCGTCGTGCAGGCGCAGAGCGCGCCCTACCGGCTCCCGGACGTGAACGACGACGTGCGCGCCGAATTCGACGCCCTCGGTGCGACCGCACGGGAGGCGCTGAACGAGGTCCGCACCCTGCTCGGAGTACTCCGCAGCGACGGGCAGCTCCCCGAACACGAACCGCAGCCCGACATCGACCGCATCGGTGAGCTGTTCGAGTCCTCCCGCCGAGCCGGGATGGCGCTCGAGACGGAGACGGTCGGCGTCCCCGCACCCGTCTCCGACGGTGTCGGACTCACCGTCTACCGGATCCTGCAAGAGTCTCTGGCGAACGCGGCCCGGCACGCACCCGGCGCCCGCGTGTCCGCACGACTGCAGTGGGAGCCGGCGACCGTCACGGTGGAGGTGACCAACGGGCCGGCCTCGCCCGGTCAGGTCGACACCACCGTTCGGCAGTCGGACCGCAGCGGCGGCAACGGAATCCTCGGCATGGTCGAACGTGCGTCCGTCGTGGGCGGGCAACTCGTCGCCCATCCCCGCCCCGGCGGCGGTTTCGAGGTCCGAGCGGTTCTCCCGGTGCTGACCGGGGCCTAAGGTGGGTGCCGATGACCGAACCGCACCCTCCCATCACCGTGTTCATCGCCGACGACCAGGCAATGGTCCGGCAGGGCTTCGGAGCACTGCTCGGAGCCCAGCCCGACATCAGCGTCGTCGGCGATGCCCCCGACGGTCGAGCGGCTGTCTCGGAGGTCGCGCGACTGCGGCCCGACGTCGTCCTCATGGACGTGCGCATGCCCGAGATGAACGGTCTCGACGCGGCGCGGCACATCCTTGCCGACACCCGTGAGCCGCGGTCGAAGGTGCTCATGCTCACCACCTTCGATCTCGACGACTACGTCTACGAGTCGCTCGGGATGGGAGCAAGCGGGTTTCTGCTCAAGGACGCCCCCGCCGACGAACTCGTGCGGGCCGTGAGGGTGGTCGCCGATGGTCAGGCACTGCTCGCGCCGACCGTCACCCGTCGCCTCATCGCCGACGTCACCAGCCGGCGCCGGCCGGCGAGAGGGCGCGACCGCGTCCTCGATCCGCTGACCCCGCGCGAACTCGAGGTGCTGGAACTGATCGCACACGGCCTGTCGAACACCGAGATCGCAGAACGATTGTTCGTCGCCGAGCAGACCGTGAAGACCCACGTCGGCAAGGTTCTCGCAAAACTGCACCTGCGCGACCGGGCACAGGCCGTGGTGCTCGCCTACGAGTCCGGTCTCGTCACACCCGGCTGAATCGGGCTGCCGTCGCGCCGGTGAACGGGCAGGATGGCAATGCAGCAGCGGTCCGGGCGGTATCGGTCCGTGCGGTACGGAACCATGCGACGGGAGGTAGTGCGTGACGAGGATCGGAATTCTCACCAGTGGCGGGGACTGCCCCGGGCTCAACGCGGTCATCCGCGGTGCGGTGCTCAAGGGCACCGAGGTCCACGGACAGGAGTTCGTCGGATTCCTCGACGGCTGGCGCGGTCTCGTCGAGGGCGATGTGATCCCGTTGGACCGCAGCCGTGTTCGCGGTCTCGCCCAGCAGGGTGGCACGATCCTCGGCACGAGCCGGTTCGGTCCGTACCAGGGACCCGACGGTGGGGCACAGAACATCCAGAAGACCCTCGGCCGCCTCGGGATCGACGCGGTGATCGCCATCGGGGGAGAGGGCACCGCTGCCGCCTCGAAGCGACTGTTCGGTGAAGGGATCCGCATCGTCGGTGTGCCGAAGACGATCGACAACGACCTCAGCCACACCGACTACACCTTCGGTTTCGACACGGCCGTCGAGATCGCGACGGTGGCGATCGACCGTCTCCGCACCACCGGCAACTCCCACAAGCGGTGCATGGTGCTCGAGGTCATGGGCCGGCACGCCGGATGGATCGCATTGCACGCGGGTACTGCCGGTGGTGCACACGCCATCCTCATCCCCGAACACCCCGAGAGCCTCGAACAGATCTGCGAGTGGGTGACCAGCGTCCGCGACCGCGGGCGTTCGCCGATGGTTGTCGTCGCTGAGGGCTTCACACTGCCCGAGATGGAGGAGGCGTACTCCACCAAGGGGCTCGACGGATTCGACCGGCCGCGTCTCGGCGGTATCGCGGAGGTGCTCGCGCCGCTCATCGAGAAGCACACCGGCGTCGAGGCCCGCGCGACGGTGCTCGGTCACATCCAACGGGGCGGTGTCCCCACGGCATTCGACCGGGTGCTCGCCACGCGACTCGGCATGGCGGTGACCGATCTCGTCGCCGAGGAGGATTGGGGGCGCATGGTCGCGCTGCACGGCACCGACATCGCTCGGGTCGATTTCGACGAGCTCGCCGAACCGAAGTACGTGCCCGACGAGCGCTATCAGGAGATGCGGATCCTGTTCGGGTGAGGCGGCGCGTCGGCACTGTCGGCGCCGTCTAAAATCGACACCATGACTGCCTCCGTGTCCGCTGACCTGCTCGCCTACGACGACGTGCTCGCGAAGTTCGAGCCCGTGATGGGCATGGAGGTGCACGTCGAGCTGCACACCGCTACCAAGATGTTCTGCGGCTGCCCGACCGCCTTCGGCGCCGAGCCCAACACGCAGGTGTGTCCGGTCTGCCTCGGTCTGCCGGGGGCGCTGCCCGTCGTCAACCAGGCCGCGGTCGAGTCCGCGATCCGCATCGGCCTCGCGCTGAACTGCTCGATCACCCCGTGGGGTCGCTTCGCGCGTAAGAACTACTTCTACCCGGATCAGCCGAAGAACTACCAGATTTCGCAGTACGACGAGCCGATCGCCACCGACGGATATCTCGATGTCGTACTCGATGACGGCACCACCTGGCGGGTCGACATCGAGCGCGCGCACATGGAGGAGGACACCGGCAAGTCGCTGCACGTCGGTGGCGCCACCGGTCGCATCCACGGTGCGAGCCACTCGCTGCTCGACTACAACCGCGCCGGTGTGCCGCTCGTCGAGATCGTCACCAAGCCGATCGTCGGTGCCGGCGAGCGCGCCCCCGAGGTCGCCCGCGCCTACGTCACCGCCCTGCGCGACCTGCTCGAGGCACTCGACGTCTCCGACGTCCGCATGGACCAGGGTTCGATGCGGTGCGACGCGAACATCTCGCTGATGCCCATCGGCGCGAAGGAGTTCGGTACCCGCACCGAGACGAAGAACGTCAACTCTCTCAAGTCCGTCGAGGTGGCCGTGCGCTACGAGATGCGGCGCCAGGCGGCCGTACTGGTCTCCTGTGGTGAGGTGATCCAGGAGACCCGGCACTTCCAGGAGGCCGACGGCACCACCTCGCCCGGTCGCCGCAAGGAGACCGCCGAGGACTACCGCTACTTCCCGGAGCCCGACCTCGAGCCGATCGCGCCCGACGCCGCCTGGGTCGAAGAGCTGCGCGCGACGCTGCCCGAGCTGCCGTGGCTGCGCCGCGCCCGCATCCAGGCCGACTGGGGTGTCTCCGACGAGGAGATGCGCGACCTCGTCAACGCCGGAGCGCTCGACCTCGTCATCGCGACCACCGAGGCCGGCGCCCCCGCCTCGGAGGCCCGCTCGTGGTGGGTCGCCTACCTGGCCCAGCAGGCCAACACCCGCGGTGTCGAACTCGCCGAACTGCCTATCACACCCGAACAGGTCGCCCGCGTCATCGCGCTGGTGGCCGACGGCAAGCTGACGAACAAGCTGGCCCGTCAGGTCGTCGACGGTGTGCTCGCCGGTGAGGGCGAGCCCGACGAGGTGGTCGCCGCTCGCGGTCTCGAGGTCGTGCGCGACGATTCGGCGCTGCAGGCCGCGGTCGACGCCGCGCTGGCCGCCAACCCCGACATCGCCGACAAGATCCGTTCCGGCAAGGTCCAGGCGGCAGGCAAGATCGTCGGCGACGTCATGAAGGCCACTCGCGGACAGGCCGATCCGGCGCGCGTGAAGGAACTCGTCATCGCTGCGTGCAGTTGATCTTGCGCGGCTAGAGTAGCGGCGCATGGACGCTGCTGTCGCCACCTCGCTGTTCTGGATCGCCGTCGCGGCGGTGCTGGCACCGCTGATCGCCGGCGCCGTCCCGCGTCGGCTGGTGCCCGAGGTCGTGCTGCTGCTGGTGGCCGGTGTCCTCATCGGCCCCTACGCGTTCGACCTCGCGGAGACGGGCAGCGAGATCGGCATCCTGCGCGAACTCGGCCTGGGGATGCTCTTCCTGCTCGCCGGATACGAGATCGACCCCGCCGAGTTGCGCGGGCGGGGTGGGCGCCGCGCGATGCTCACCTGGTGCGTGTGCATGCTGTTGGCGCTCGGTACCGTCGCCGCCCTGGGAGCGGTCGGCCAGGTGCACGCCGAGATTGCCGTGGCGATCGCCCTGACATCCACAGCGCTGGGGACGCTCCTGCCGATCCTCGCCGACCGCGGGCTCGTCGCGACCCCACTCGGACGGTCGGTGCTCAATCACGGTGCGTTCGGAGAACTGCTGCCCGTTGTGGCCATGGCAACCCTGCTCGGTGCGCGCGGCGCACTCGGCTCGCTGATCGTCCTGCTGGCGTTCGCGGTCGTGGCCGTCGCCGTCGCCGTGCTGCCGACCTGGATCCTGGGGGAGGGCTCACGGTTCACCCAGTTCGTCCGGCTCGGCTCCGACACCACCGCCCAGATCCCGGTGCGCCTGACAATGTTGCTGCTCGTCGGACTCATCGCCGTCGCCGCCGCCTTCGATCTCGACATCATTCTCGGGGCCTTCGCGGCCGGCTTCATCCTGCGCCGCACGATCCCGGCGGGCGACGAGCGGCTCGAGAAGAAGCTCGACGGTCTCGGATACGGCTTCCTCATCCCGATCTTCTTCGTCACCTCGGGCATGGCGATCGACGTCGGTGCCGTTGCGAGTACCCCGGGCATCCTGCTGGCATTCCTCGGACTGCTCGTCCTGGTGAGGGGTGTACCGGTGTTCGTCGCATCGCGCCTCGAACGCGACGAGACCGGCAACCGCATGTTCGGAACCGCCGAACAACTGCAGATCGCCCTGTACTCCACTACGGGTCTGCCACTGATCGTCGCGGTCACCGGCGTCGCGGTGAGTGCCGATCAGATGACGAACGCGAGCGCGTCGATCCTCGTGGCGGCGGGCGCCGTCACCGTCCTCGTTCTCCCGATGCTCGCGGGGCTGCTCCACCACCCCGCTGCGGCGGAGACACCGGGGCGGGCATGATCAGTCGAATCCGCCGCCACCGGCCGGGAACTGGATGCGGATGACGCGGTCGTCGTTCGGTCCCGGTTCGGCGCCGGACTTGTTGACCGTCGAGACCCACAGCAGGCCGTCGGGCGACGAAGAGGCGCCGCGCAGCATGCCGTAGCGGTCCTCCGCCGCGAGGACGGGGGACGCCGTGACCGCGCCGGTCCCCGGATCGGTAGCGACGACCGCGACGGCCTTCGCGTCGGTGAGCGAGATCGCGATCCCGTCGGGAGCCGCCGCGCACCCGGCGACACCGGGCCGCTCGGGCCACGTCCAGGCCGGGCCGGTGCCGGTCGAGCCGTCGACCCCGACCCGCTGGAGCCGGTCCTCGAGGGGAGTGCGGTCGGTGACCCACAGATTGCCGTTCGGATCGCGGCACACATCGCCTGCGGTGCCGATGCCCGACAGCACCACCGAGGGAGTGGGTGCTGCGCCGGGTGCCGGGAGCGGCAGGTTCAGGAGCTTGCCGGACAGGACGTTCGGATCGTTTGCGGCCGCTGCGTTTCCGGCGTCGCCGGTCAGGACGGCGAGCTCGGTGGGCGAGACGAATTCGATGGCGCCGGAATTGCCCGTCGCGCCGCGCGGGATTCCCGTCAGCACGTCCTTGGGAGTGTCGCCCGCGGCGATGCGAACCACGCGGTTGTCCGAGGCCGTGGTGATGTAGGCGTAGAGCAGTCGGTCCTCGGCGAAGGTGGGGGAGAGTGCCACGTCCAGGAGCCCACCGTCCCCGGATCCGTCGACCGGGATCGTCGCGATCTCCACCGGCTCGGTCTCCGGCGCGACCTGCAGTATCCGACCCGTCCGGCGCTCGGTGACGAGCGCGGAGTTGCCGTCGGGCATCGTCACCAGGCCGCCGGTGACGTCGAGGCAGGTCGCGATCACGGACGGGTCGGGATCGACACACGGCCCCGGAGGCTTGGGGGAGGCGCTCGGCGTGGTCGTCTCGGTGGGGTCCTGGGGCCCGACGCCCGGTCCCGGATCGAAGGTGGGTTCGGGAGTGAACGGGCTCGATGCGGAGTCGTCGAAGCGGGCGCAGGACGGGACGGCGAGGACTCCGACGGCGAGCGCCGCCGCTGCCGCACGTACGCCCCACGAACCCGTCCACCGCGTACCCCGTGTCATGCCGCAAACGTTACCGGCACGACGCGCGCACCCGCGGATGCCGGGTGTGGGGGCAGTCACGGGCCTAGGCTGGGAGCGTGGCCGACAACAAGAACGGTGGCATACCGGACGCGGGTTCGAGTTCCTACGGAAACCAGCCCGACGAGCACACACTCGAGATGCACCGACCACGCGAGTCGTATCTCGGATCGGACGACGACTTCGGGGCCGGGGGAACGCCCCTCGGCACCGACGCCTACGCCGCTCCCACCGAGCAGATGTACCGGCCGGAGCCGGTATTCGGTGCGGATGCGGGCGGCGCGGTGGCCGTCGGCGAGCAGACCCCGAAGGTGCGCCGCGGGACGCTCGACCTCGGATTGTTCGTCCTGCGCGCCGCGGTCGGGGCGATCCTCGTCGCACACGGACTGCAGAAGCTGGTGGGTCTGTGGAACGGCCCGGGTCTCGACGGTTTCGAGTCGTTGCTGCGCGACGCGGGGTACCAGCAGCCCGCCGTGCTCGCGATCGTCGGCGCGGTCGGTGAGATCGCGGCCGGAGGACTGCTCGTCCTGGGTCTGCTCACTCCGTTCGCCGCTGCTGCGATCGTGGCCATCATGGTCAACGCGGTGCTGTTCAAACACGAACTCGAGCCGGGCGTCCAGTTCTTCGCCGCCGAATCATCGGGCTTCGAGTTCGAGGCCCTTCTCGTCGCCTGCGCGGTGACGATCACCCTCACCGGACCTGGACGCATCGCGATCGACGGACGACGCGGCTGGGCGACGCGTCCGTTCCTGGGCTCGTTCGTCGTGCTGCTGATGGGTGTGGCGGCCGGCGTGTGCCTGTGGATCTTCGGACGCTGACATACGAAGGACGGACATCAGGCGAGGGCCCCGCGATCGGGATGATCGCGGGGCCCTCGTTCCTGTTGTCGTGAAGTGTTACGGCACGCGCCGGACGGCACCCTTGTCGGCGGAGGTCGCCAGAGCGGCGTAGGCGCGCAGTGCCTTCGAGACCGTGCGCTCACGGTCGACGGGCTGCCACGGACGCTCGGAGGCCTCCATCTTCGCGCGACGATCCGCGAGCACCTCGTCCTCGACGAGCACCTCGAGGGTGCGGGTCGCGACGTCGATGCGGATCCGGTCGCCCTGCTCGATCAGGCCGATCACACCACCGGACGCGGCCTCGGGGGAGACGTGCCCGATGGACAGACCGGAGGTGCCGCCCGAGAAGCGACCGTCGGTGATCAGGGCACACACCTTGCCCAGACCGATGCCCTTGAGGAAGGAGGTCGGGTGCAGCATCTCCTGCATGCCGGGGCCGCCGGCCGGGCCCTCGTAGCGGACGACGACGACGTCGCCGGCCTTGATCTTCTTGCCGAGGATGGCCGAGACGGCCTCCTCCTGCGACTCGACGACGTAGGCCGGGCCCTCGAAGTGGAACAGATCCTCGTCGATACCGGCGGTCTTGAGGATCGCGCCGTCCGGTGCGAGATTGCCGCGCAGCACGCACAAGCCGCCCTCGACGGTGTAGGCGTGCTCGATGTCGCGGATGCAACCGTTCGCGGCATCGGTGTCGAGCGACGACCAGCGGTTGTCCGTCGAGAACGGTTCGGTGGTGCGCACACCGCCCGGTGCGGCGTGGAACAGTTCGAGGGCCGTCTCGGACGCCTTGCCGGAACGGATGTCCCAGGTGTCGAGCCACTCGTCGAAGCTCTTCGTGTGGACCGTGGAGACGTCGGTCTCGAGCAGGCCACCGCGGCGCAGCTCGCCGAGGATGGCGGGGATTCCGCCGGCGCGGTGCACGTCCTCCATGTGGTAGTCGGAGTTCGGGGAGACCTTCGCCAGGCAGGGCACCCGGCGGCTGATCTCGTCGATGGTGGTGAGGTCGAAGTCGACTTCACCCTCCTGCGCAGCGGCGAGGGTGTGCAGCACGGTGTTGGTGGAACCACCCATCGCGACGTCGAGCGCCATCGCGTTGCGGAAGGCGGCCGGGGTGGCGATGTTGCGCGGAAGCACCGACTCGTCGTCGTCGCGGTAGTAGCGCAGGGCCGCTTCGACGATCGTTCGGCCGGCGGTCTCGAACAGTGCGCGTCGCGCCTCGTGGGTGGCGAGGGTCGAACCGTTGCCGGGCAGCGCGAGACCGAGGGCCTCGGTGAGGCAGTTCATCGAGTTGGCGGTGAACATGCCCGAGCACGAACCGCAGGTCGGGCACGCGCTGCGCTCGACCTCGTCGAGACCCGCGTCGTCGACGGCCTCGCTGGCGGAGGCCGAGATGGCGGTGATGAGGTCGGTGGGGGCCTGCGCGACACCGTTGACGACGACCGCCTTACCGGCCTCCATCGGACCACCGGAGACGAAGATCGTCGGGATGTTCAGGCGCATCGCGGCATTGAGCATGCCCGGGGTGATCTTGTCGCAGTTCGAGATGCACACCAGTGCATCGGCGGTGTGCGCGTTGACCATGTATTCGACGGAGTCGGCGATGATTTCGCGGCTCGGCAGCGAGTAGAGCATGCCGCCGTGGCCCATGGCGATGCCGTCGTCGACTGCGATGGTGTGGAACTCGCGCGCCACGCCGCCCGCTTCGCGCACGGCCTTCGCGACGATCTCACCGACGTCCTTGAGGTGGACGTGACCGGGTACGAACTGCGTGTAGGAGTTCGCGATCGCGACGATCGGCTTGCCGAAGTCGGAATCGGTCAGGCCGGTGGCGCGCCACAGGGAGCGCGCTCCCGCGGCGTTTCGTCCGACGGTGGTGGTGCGTGACCTCAACGGGGGCATGGGCTGACTTCCTTGACGGTGGCTGGTGCGCAATCGGCCGGGCCGCGTCCGGTCGCCGGGCTGGGCGGATCCGGGCAACGGCACCGACGAATCTACTCGCGTGCTTCCGGATGCCTCTATTCGCACCCGGTCGCGAGGATCAGGAGGAGCGGTCCCCCTTCTTCTCGACGGTGACTGCGTCGTCGGTGGTTTCGGCATCCGGACCGGCTTCGGCGGCCGCCTTCTCGCGGTATGCCTTCTCCTCGGCGAGCTGTGCGGCCGCGTACGGATCGGTGATGCGGCCTCCGCTGGCCTCCGACAGCTGCGGCAGCCGGCCGAAGGTGACGACCGGCAGTGCGACCTCGCTGCCGTCGGTGAGCCGTGCGCGGGCCCAGCCCCGCTTCGGGAACCGGAGGCCGTCGAGTTCGTCCCACTTCAGGTTCGTCGTCTTGAAGGTCGCTCGCGCGACGATGCCCTCGGGGCCGACGACGGTGCGTACCCGCACGACCCAGGCGGCGACGAGGAACGGGATGATCAGCGTCCATGCGAAGGCCTCCGGCCACGCCAGCGCGGGGGAGGCGAGGGCGAGGAACAGCAGAGCGCACGCGAGGAAGGACAGTCGCGAGATCTGGATGACCTGCGTCGTCGAATCGGGCGTGTGGGATGATGGGGGCGGTGGCACGGGCTGCTGGGAAGATGACACCTCTACATCTTCGCACTGCAGCCGCGGCATCTCACATTCTGGGACAGTGGACCGCACCAAGTTGACTGTCTGGACACCATGCGCCTACCGTCGAGCGCGTGAATCAGAATGGGTTGCTCGTAATCGGCCGGCGCGTCGTCGCCTGAGCCGCATTTCGCAACTCGCCCACGACGCGCCACCCTCGTACAGCAGACTTGCTGACGAGGGTTTTTTGTTGCCCGGAGCCAGAATCAGAGGAATTCGCAGTGAGCGCACCAACCGCACGGCCTCAACCCTCGCCGCGAAAGCCGGGGTCCGCCACCCCGACTCCCGCAGCTGCCGCGACGCAGCCCGCCAATCGACGCCAGGTCGCCCCCGAGCGGGTCACCGGCGCCCAGTCGGTGGTCCGCGCACTCGAGGAACTCGAGGTCGACACGGTATTCGGCATTCCCGGCGGCGCGATCCTGCCCGTCTACGACCCGATCTTCGATTCGCGGCGCGTGCGCCACGTGCTCGTCCGTCACGAGCAGGGTGCCGGGCACGCTGCCACCGGTTACGCCCAGGCCACCGGCAAGGTCGGCGTGTGCATGGCCACTTCCGGTCCGGGCGCGACGAACCTCGTCACCCCGCTCGCCGACGCGCAGATGGACTCCGTGCCCCTCGTCGCGATCACCGGCCAGGTCGGTCGCCCGCTCATCGGCACCGACGCCTTCCAGGAAGCCGACATCTCCGGCATCACGATGCCGATCACGAAGCACAACTTCCTGGTCACCGACGGCGCCGACATCCCGCGCATCCTGGCCGAGGCGTTCTACCTCGCCTCCTCGGGCCGCCCGGGCGCGGTCCTCGTCGACATCCCCAAGGACATCCTCCAGGCACAGACCACCTTCAGCTGGCCGCCGGAGATGCACCTGCCCGGCTACCGCCCGGTGACGAAGCCGCACGGCAAGCAGGTCCGCGAGGCCGCGCGACTGATCGCCGACGCGAAGAACCCGGTGCTGTACGTCGGCGGCGGTGTCATCAAGGCCGAGGCGTCGGCCGAGCTGCTCGAGCTCGCCGAGCTGACCGGCATCCCGGTCGTTACGACGCTCATGGCCCGCGGTGCGTTCCCCGACAGCCACAACCTGCACTGCGGCATGCCCGGCATGCACGGCAACGTCGCCGCGGTGGCCGCACTGCAGAAGAGTGACCTGCTCATCACCCTCGGTGCCCGCTTCGACGACCGCGTCACCGGTCAGCTGGACTCCTTCGCGCCCGACGCCAAGGTCATCCACGCCGACATCGACCCGGCGGAGATCGGCAAGAACCGGCACGCCGACGTGCCGATCGTCGGTGACTGCAAGGAGGTCATCGTCGAACTGCTCGAGGCGATCCGCGCCGACCTGGCGACCGGCACGAAGCTCGACTACACGGCATGGTGGGCCTACCTCGACGACATCCGTCGCACCTACCCGCTGAGCTACGACCGTCCCACCGACGACACCCTGTCGCCGCAGTACGTCATCCAGGCCGTCGGTAAGCTCGCCGGTCCCGACGCGATCTACTGCGCAGGCGTCGGTCAGCACCAGATGTGGGCGGCGCAGTTCGTCGACTACGAGAAGCCGCGCACCTGGCTCAACTCCGGTGGTCTCGGCACCATGGGCTACGCGGTGCCCGCCGCGATGGGCGCCAAGATGGGTTGCCCCGACACCGAGGTGTGGGCCATCGACGGCGACGGCTGCTTCCAGATGACCAACCAGGAACTCGCGACGTGCGCCGTCGAGGGTGTGCCGATCAAGGTCGCGCTCATCAACAACGGCAATCTCGGCATGGTCCGGCAGTGGCAGACCCTCTTCTACGAGGAGCGATACTCGAACACCGACCTGGCGACGCACTCGCTACGCATCCCCGACTTCGTCAAGCTCGCCGAGGCCCTCGGCTGCGTGGGCATCCGCGTCGAGCGCGAGGAAGACGTCGAGCCTGCGATCCGCCGGGCGCAGGAGGTCAACGATCGTCCCGTCGTGATCGACTTCATCGTCGGCAAGGACGCGCAGGTGTGGCCGATGGTCGCCGCCGGCACGAGCAACGACGAGATCATGGCGGCTCGCGACATCCGGCCGCTGTTCGACGACGACGCCGCTGCCGACGATCCCGCCGTCATCCACGAGACCATCGACGCGCTCGAAACCCGCAGCGAGAACGCTGCGGCCCAGGAGGAGACCAAGTGAGCACGAGTCACACCCTCAGTGTTCTCGTCGAGGACAAGCCGGGCGTGCTCGCCCGAGTCGCATCGCTGTTCTCGCGACGCGGCTTCAACATCGAATCCCTTGCCGTCGGTGGCACCGAGGTGCCCGACATCTCGCGGATGACGATCGTGGTGACCGTCGACGAGTTCCCGCTCGAGCAGGTCACCAAGCAGCTCAACAAGCTCGTCAACGTCATCAAGATCGTCGAGCAGGAGGACGAGGCGTCCGTCGCCCGCGAACTCGTGCTCATCAAGGTGCGCGCCGACGCGAGTGTACGCACCCAGGTCATCGAGACGGTGAATCTGTTCCGCGCCAAGGTGATCGACGTCTCGCCCGAGTCGCTGACCATCGAGGCGACCGGTACGCGGTCCAAGCTCGACGCGCTGCTGCGCATGCTCGAACCGTACGGAATCCGCGAGATCGTCCAGTCCGGTGTCGTCGCCGTCGGACGCGGTCCGAAGTCCATCACGGCTACCCGTTAGCCTTAACACACCCATACTTGCTGAAAGAGGTAATCACTGTGGCAGTCGAGATGTTCTACGACGACGATGCCGACCTGTCGATCATCCAGGGTCGTAAGGTCGCCGTCATCGGCTACGGCAGTCAGGGACACGCGCACTCGCTGAGCCTGCGCGACTCGGGCGTCGACGTTCGCATCGGTCTGAAGGAGGGCTCGAAGTCGCGGGCCAAGGCCGAGGAAGCCGGTCTCACCGTCGGCACCCCCGCCGAGGTCTCCGAGTGGGCCGACGTCATCATGATCCTCGCGCCCGACACCGCCCAGGCGTCGATCTTCACCAACGACATCGAGCCCAACCTGAAGGACGGCGACGCGCTGTTCTTCGGCCACGGCCTCAACATCCACTTCGGTCTCATCACCGCTCCGGAGAACGTGACCGTCGCGATGGTCGCCCCCAAGGGTCCCGGCCACCTCGTGCGTCGTCAGTTCGTCGACGGCAAGGGCGTTCCCGCGCTCATCGCCGTCCATCAGGACCCCAAGGGTGAGGGCCAGGCGCTCGCGCTGTCCTACGCCAAGGGCATCGGCGGCACCCGGGCCGGCGTCATCAAGACCACCTTCAAGGAAGAGACCGAGACCGACCTCTTCGGCGAGCAGGCCGTGCTCTGCGGTGGCACCGAAGAGCTCGTCAAGACCGGCTTCGACGTCATGGTCGAGGCGGGCTACGCCCCCGAGATGGCCTACTTCGAGGTTCTCCACGAGCTCAAGCTCATCGTCGACCTCATGTACGAGGGCGGCATCGCCCGCATGAACTACTCGGTGTCCGACACCGCGGAGTTCGGCGGCTACCTCTCCGGCCCGCGCGTCATCGACGCCGGCACCAAGGAGCGCATGAAGGAGATCCTGAAGGACATCCAGGACGGCACCTTCGTCAAGCGTCTCGTCGCCAACGTCGAGGGCGGCAACAAGGAGCTCGAGGGTCTGCGCAAGCAGAACGCCGAGCACGGCATCGAGGTCGTCGGCAAGCAGCTGCGCGACCTGATGAGCTGGGTCGATCGCCCCATCACCGAGACGGCCTGACAGCCACCTGATCCGGTCACGGCGGCCCGGTACCCCTACGGGGGTGCCGGGCCGCCGTCGTCGGTGCGCGTGAGCGATGTCGCAGTCACGGGCCGAGGCCGCGGAGGATACTTGGCTGATGTGGCTCCTCGCCGCGTTCGGGCGGCTCCCGGGTGTCGCCACCGCACGGTCCTACCGGCGGGGGTGGTTGCGGGGCGACGTCACGGCGGGTCTCGCGCTCAGCGCCCTGCTCGTCCCCACCGGCATGGGATATGCCCAGGCGGCGGGACTGCCGCCCTACACCGGTCTCTACGCGACAGTGGTGCCGATGCTCGTGTACGCGGTGGTCGGTCCGTCCCGGATCCTCGTGCTCGGACCGGATTCCGCGCTCGCCCCGCTCATCGCGGCCGCGGTGATCCCGCTCGCCGCCGACGGTGATCCGCAGCGTGCGGTCGCCCTCGCCGGTGTGCTCGCCCTCCTCGTCGGGGCGATCCTCCTCGTCGGCGGGATACTCCGCTTCGGATTCCTGACCTATCTGCTCTCCACACCCATCCGGGTCGGTTTCCTCAACGCGATCGCGATCATCGTCATCGTCGGGCAGCTCCCGCTCCTGCTGGGCACCTCGGCCGACGAATCCGGTGTCGTCGCCGAGGTTCTCGACGTCGTCGACGACGTCTTCGAGGACGGTGTCGAACCGGTCGGACTTCTCCTCGGCGTCGGCACCCTCGCTGTGATCCTCGCGCTGCAGAAGGTCGTTCCCCGCATACCCGCGGTGCTCGTCGCGGTGGTCGCCGCCTCCGCGGCGGTCGAGGTGTTCGGGCTCACCGATCGGGTGGAGATGGTGGGGGCGTTGCCCGCCGGGATCCCCGCGCCCGTTCTGGGCGGTATCGAACGGGGAGACGTGATCGAACTGCTCGCACCCGCCGTCGCCGTCGCCGTCATCGCGTTCGCCGACACCGCGGTGCTGTCGCGCTCGTTCGCGCTCCGACGGGGCGAGGACGTGGACGGCAGTTCCGAGATGCGCGCCCTCGGTGTGGTGAACATCGCAGCCGGTGCGACAGGCGGATTCCCGATCTGCGGCAGCGGCAGTCGCACTCCCGTCCTCGTACAGGCCGGAGCGCGTACCCAGCTCGCGGGTGCCGTCGGAGCGGTGACGGTCGCGATCTTCCTGCTGGCCGCGCCGGGGGCGACAGCGTACCTGCCGCAGGCCGCGCTCGCTGCCGTCGTGATCGCCGCGGCGAGTGCGCTCGTCGATGTGAAGGGGCTCGGTCGCCTGTGGCGGGTCAACAAGATCGAATTCTGTTTGTCCTTCGCCGCATTCGTGGCGGTCGGTCTCGCCGGTGTGTTGAGGGGTGTACTCGTCGCGATCGCATTGTCGTTGGCGGTCGTGATCGTGCGTGCCTGGCAACCCCACCGGACCGAACTCGTCGAACTCGAGGACATCGCCGGATATCACGACCGGGAGCGGCATCCCGAGGGCCACCGCATCCCGGGTCTCGTGCTCGTGCGATTCGACGCCCCGCTGTTCTTCGCGAACGGTGTGATCCTCACGAAGTTCGTCCGTGAACTCGTCCGCGAACGCGAGGACCGTATCGAGTGGGTGGTACTCGCGGCCGAACCGATCACGGATCTCGACATCAGCGCCGTCGAGGAGATCGAACGTCTCGACGACTACCTCGCCCACAGGGGGATACGGCTCGCCTTCGCCGCGATGAAGGGGCCGGTCAAGGACAAGTTGCACCGGATGCAATCGGGGAATCGCTTCGGGGCCGGGCGATTCCATCCGACCGTCCGCACCGCCGTGGTGGCCTTCCGGCACCGGAACCAGCCCGGCATCGAGCGCAGTGTGCTCGACGCACCCCCGCAGGACATCGTCCCGCCCCCGCGGAAGGATCGGCCCGCACCACCGTGATCCCGGTCCCGGTGGCCCCGTGGGAGGGGCCGGGGCACTAAACTGTGGGCGGTCGCGGGTGCCCACGCATGCTGTCGGGCGCGAGCGCCGTCGACCACTCACACATTCACGACACAGGGAGTCCGCACGTGAGCCAGAATGGCCGTCCAGTAGTCCTGATCGCCGACAAGCTTGCGCAGTCGACCGTCGATGCGCTCGGTGACGGTGTCGAGGTGCGCTGGGTCGACGGCCCCGACCGCCCCGCCCTGCTCGCGGCCGTGCCCGAGGCCCAGGCGCTGCTGGTCCGCTCCGCGACCACCGTCGACGCCGAGGTGCTCGCTGCGGCGCCCAACCTCAAGATCGTCGGTCGCGCCGGTGTCGGCCTCGACAACGTCGACATCGCCGCTGCCACCGAGCGCGGTGTGATGGTCGTCAACGCGCCCACCTCCAACATCCACTCCGCCGCGGAGCACGCGGCCGCGCTCCTCATGTCCGCGGCGCGTCAGGTTCCCGCCGCCGACCGCACCCTGCGTGAGCGCACCTGGAAGCGGTCGAGCTTCAACGGCACCGAAATCCTCGGCAAAACGGTCGGCGTCGTCGGCCTCGGCCGCATCGGCCAGCTGTTCGCCCAGCGTCTCGCGGCGTTCGAGACCCACGTCATCGCGTACGACCCCTACCTGCCGGCCGCCCGCGCCGCACAGCTCGGCATCGAGCTCGTCGACATCGACGAGCTGGTCGCCCGCGCCGACTTCATCTCGGTGCACCTGCCCAAGACCAAGGAGACCGCCGGCCTGATCAACGCCGAGCGTCTGTCCAAGGCCAAGGACGGCGTCATCATCGTCAACGCCGCCCGCGGTGGCCTGATCGACGAGGACGCGCTGTACGACGCGCTCGTCGAAGGCAAGGTCCGCGCTGCCGGCCTCGACGTCTTCGAGACCGAGCCGTGCACCGATTCGAAGCTGTTCGACCTCGACAACGTCGTCGTCACCCCGCACCTCGGTGCATCCACCGCCGAGGCCCAGGACCGCGCCGGTACCGACGTCGCCAAGAGCGTGCTGCTCGCCCTCGCCGGCGAGTTCGTGCCCGACGCCGTCAACGTCTCCGGTGGCCCCGTGGGCGAGGAGGTCGCGCCGTGGCTCGAGCTCGTCCGCAAGCTCGGTCTGCTCGCCGGCACCCTCTCGCCCGAGGCCGTGCAGAACGTGCAGGTCGTCGTCAGCGGTGAGCTCTCGGCCGAGAACACCGACATCCTCGGCCTGGCCGCCCTCCGCGGCCTGTTCTCGGCGAGCAGCGACGAGCCCGTCACCTTCGTCAACGCCCCCAAGCTCGCGGAGCAGCGCGGCGTGACCGTCGAGGTCGAGAAGGTCAGCGAGGCCACCACGCACCGCAGCGCCGTCGAGGTCCGCGCCGTGGCGCCGGACGGACACGTCACGTCCGTCGCGGGTGCGCTCACCGGCCTGCAGCAGGTCGAGAAGATCGTCAACATCAACAGCCGCAGCTTCGACCTCCGCGCCGAGGGCCACAACCTGATCGTCCACTACCAGGACCGTCCGGGTGTCCTCGGAACGCTGGGCACCGTGCTCGGCAACGCGAGCATCGACATCCAGGCCGCGGCGCTGAGCCAGGACGCGGAGGGCCCCGGCGCCACCGTGATCCTCCGTGTCGACCGCGTCGTCGGCGACGCCGAGGTCGGACAGATCACCGAGGCGCTCGACGCGCGCGTCGCCCAGGTCGACCTGTCCTGATCCTTCGGTTCTCCATCATCCGGTGGCGGGGGCCCGGGGGCCGGGGGCGGGGCCCCCCCGCGCGCGAGGGGGATGTGGTGGTGGAAAGAGGGGGGGGGGCGCGGGGGGGGCGCGGGGGGGGGGGGGCCGCGGCGGGGGGGGAGG
>NZ_LZMJ01000077.1:0-1303 GCF_001665495.1 Rhodococcus sp. 852002-51564_SCH6189132-a | reverse complement strand
GGGACTGCTGCACGGATAGGTGACATCTGATCTGTGGTGCCGCAAGGCACTGCTGGAAGGATGTGCCCTGTGCCGAAGCCGTATCCCAAAGAGTTCCGTGACGACGTCGTCCGTGTTGCCCGTGGCCGTGAGCCCGGTCAGCAACTGAAGCAGATCGCCGCCGATTTCGGGATCAGCGAGTCCTGCCTGGCGAACTGGATGAAGGCCGCCGACGTCGAGGACGGCGTCAAGCCCGGAACCACCGCCAGTGAGAACGCCGAGCTGCGCGAAGCCCGGAAACGGATCCGGCTGCTCGAACAGGAGAACGAGGTCCTGCGTCGCGCCGCGGCATATCTGTCGCAGGCGAACCTGCCGGGAAAATGATGTTCCCCCGCACGCGGGAGGTGCCCCCACCGCTCGTCCGTGAGTTGGCCGTTGACGGCATCCCCGTCGCGGTGACGTGCCGGGTCCTCAAAATCGCGCGCCAGCCGTACTACCGGTGGCTCGCCGACCCGGTCACCGACGCCGAACTCGACGAGGCCTACCGGGCCAACGCCCTGTTCGACGCCCACCGCGACGACCCCGAATTCGGGTACCGGTTCCTCGTCGACGAGGCCGCCGACGCCGGCCAGACGATGGCGCAGCGCACCGGGTGGCGGATCTGCTCAGCCAACAAGTGGTGGAGCTCGTTCGGCAAGAAACGCGGCACCAAACACGTCCGTTCCGGGCCGCCGGTCCACGACGACCTCGTCGCCCGCAACTTCACCGCCGATAAGCGGAATCGATTGTGGCTCACAGATATCACCGAGCATCACACCGGTGAGGGCAAGCTCTACCTGTGCGCGATCAAGGACGTGCACTCGAACCGGATCGTCGGCTACTCCATCGACTCGAGAATGAAAGCCCGACTCGCGGTCGACGCCCTCGACTCCGCCGTCGCCCGCCGGGCCGCGGCCGGAGATCAGGTCGCCGGCTGCATCGTCCACAGCGACCGCGGATCGCAATTCCGGTCCAGGAAATTCGTCCACGCTCTCGGCCGGCACGCGATGGTCGGATCGATGGGCCGAGTCGGCGCCTGCGGCGACAACGCCGCCATGGAATCGTTCTTCTCACTGCTGCAGAAGAACGTCCTCGACCGCCAGCCCTGGGCGATCCGGAACGAGCTCCGGATCGCGATCATCACCTGGATCGAACGGACCTACCACCGCCGCCGACGCCAAGCCAGGCTCGGCAGATTGACCCCTGTCGAATACGAGACCATCATGACCACACCAGCCACTCAGGCTGCGTGACCGAACCTGTCACCTGATCGTGCAGCAGTCCC